>JAUVKK010000200.1 GCA_030596305.1 Helicobacteraceae bacterium
CGTCCCTCTTCAATCGTTCCCTCTGCATCATCACAAAGCATCGGATCGACCTCAATACTGACATAACCGTCGTTGCCTACATCGAAAAGAGGACGTAAGATGTCAGCTGCTTTTCGAATATCAAAAAATGCGACTGCTTCATATTTTGCTTTTGCATCCAGTCCGGACAACTCATCCAACTGACGTTTATATGCCGGCGATGTCAAGATCGCATTTTTAAAGATCGCCGGGTTAGAGGTAGCTCCGTTAATGATCCCGTTTTCTATCAATGTTTTAAATTCATTATCTAAATAATCACGTTCTATAAAGTCAGCCCAAAGCGCAAACTTCTCTTCTTTTAGGTACATTAAAATTCCTGAGAAAAATATATTTTTAATTATTATAACTCAAAGATATTGCAAAATCATTAAGGCAGTCCCTGAGCTAACAGCTAAAGGCTTTTTATCAACAGATTACGCAGATCTACACAGCTTGAAAGCTACTCTGCTTTAAAGCGTAACAGTATGTGATCATCCGATCGGAGGTCAAGCATGTCACCGTCAATACTGTAACGGCTCACACTGCTTAGATATTTCATATATTTGTGTTCCAGGTCAAGTTCTGGGCATGCCATCATTGTTGAAAAACCCGCAGACAAGGTGATCTTATCATCTTCTACAACATAGTCTCCGCCCACTCCATTACATCCGCCATGGCCGCTGTAACGACCATCTTGAAATGAGATAAAGGCTTTTTTCGGAACAGCCATTCGTGTCAGACCAAAACTTACAAGGTTCCATTTTGTCCCCTCTAAGGTCTTAGTCCCTTTTTCTACAACTGTCATGGGTGTGGGCTCTGTTCCTCCACAACCTAAGAAAAATAGACTTACTGCGAGTGCGATCAATAGTGACTTTAACATCATAATACCTTTTTATCAGCTATTAGAGTCTAACACAAAAGATAAAATTCTTACGCTTCAAACTTTTTAAAAACAACAGCAGCGTTTGTCCCGCCAAAACCAAAATTACAGCTTAGTACACAATTCACATCCGTTTGTATAGCACTGTTTTTGACAAGGTTGATCTTCTCCATCTCATCTTCACTCTCACTGTAGTTGATGATCGGAGGCAATGTGTTCGCTTGCATTGCTAAGATAGAGACAACCGCTTCAATTGCTCCGGCTGCACCAAGCGTATGGCCGACCTGCCCTTTGATAGAACTCACATAAGGTCTCATCTCACCAAAGACCATATCTATTGCCTTGGCTTCTCTTATATCATTGTAATACGTACTTGTTCCATGTGCATTGATATAGTCGATCTTAGGTTCACCTGCCATCTCAAAAGCATCTTGCATCGCAGCGATAGCACCGCGTGACTCCGGCTGTGGTGTGGAGATATGATACGCATCAGCACTCTCACCAAAACCAATGATCTCTGCGTAGATCGTTGCACCGCGTTTTTGAGCATGTTCCAGTGTCTCTAAGACAAGTGCTCCTGCCCCCTCACCCATAACAAAACCACTACGATCTTTATCAAAGGGGCGTACCGCCTCTTTTGGAGTGTCATTATGCTCTTTACAGAGAGCACTCATCGCACCAAAGCCACCTATAGCAAGTGGAGTTACACCCGCTTCAGCACCTACTACGATCATTCCCTCACCTTTTGAAAACTGTAAGGTCTTGTAAGCTTCGATGATAGCGTGTGTTCCTGCAGCACAAGCGGTATTTTCGCTCAAGTTTGCCCCTCGAAGGTCAAACTTCATAGAGACCTGACCGGCCAACATATTTGGCATATACGATGGAATTAAAAAGGGAGAGATGTGTGAAAGTTTAGAGCTGTTTTTGATATCTGCCGCCTCTTCAACAGAGCCGATACCGACAAGGCAGTTAGCACTCACAACACCAAAGGCTGTTGTATCTATATCTTCTAAGCCGGCATCTTCAAAAGCTTCCATGGCTGCATGCAGACCCAGTTGAATAAAGCGGTCTGCCTTTTTCTGTTCGCGTTTTTTCATAACAGTAGACGCATCAAAATTTTTGACCTCAGCTGCAATCTTACAGTCAAGTTCACGGGTGTCGCAAAGCGTGATCGTGTCGATCCCACACTCTCCATTGGCAATGGCATCAAATGACTCTTTGGAGTGCCCCAGTGCATTGATCATTCCTAAACCAGTGACAACGATCCGCTTCAAAAAAGCCCCCCTTTAACATCGCCAATAAGACGATCCGCCCAGCTGTCAATATCGGTCTCCGTCTGTGAGGTCAAGATGACAAAAGAGATGTCATATTTTGGGTAGATGCGTATAATAGTTCGATAGCCCGGTCCAAGACCTTGATGTTGATAGTAAAACTCACCTTGATCTCTGATGTGGTACCACCCTATTCCAAAGCTGATATCCTCTTGCGGCGCCATCCATGCATCGACCTTGACAGTCGGTGTCTCTAAAAAAAGCTTTTTTGTCTTTTCATTCATAAGTAGATGATTGTGATAAGCAGAGAGGAAAAGTGCCATATCATGCACAGGCGCAACTAGACCGCCAGCGGCCAACCAGCCTATGTCAAACTGCTTCAACCACTGCGTTGTACCATCCCAGTGGTCTTTGTTCTCGTTGTCCATAAACATACGCATAGCGATGCCTACGATGGAGAACATCTTCATCGTACCGTAGACCTGATCTTTTGCCATCTCTTCAGTGTAGGTAAAACCGCTTCGCTTCATCTGAGCCGGTTCCACAACACGCTCCATTACCAACTCACCAAAATTTTCACCTGTCGCCTTTTCAATGATGCGACTTAAGATGATGTACTCCGCACTGGAGTACTTGGCTTCAGAACCCGGCATATACGGCAACTCTATATACTCAACGATCTCGATATCATTATCTTTAGCATACGCATAGTAGTTATCGTCTGTCAACGGGCGTACTTCGGAAGAGCGGTCCGTAATCCC
>JAUVKK010000247.1 GCA_030596305.1 Helicobacteraceae bacterium
ATAAAGCAATAGTATTTTTTTAAAGATCTTCATTCTTTATGATTTTTAAAACCAAAATGGTAAAAAATCCGAGGACTATGGCTTTCGCTATAATTGCACTAACAAAAGGCAGAGTACTGCCAAAAGACAATGGAAAAACTATGAATTATGATGTAATCGTCGTTGGTGGCGGGCATGCGGGTATTGAGGCCTCTTTAGCTTCTGCGCGTATGGGACATAAAACACTATTGGTATCGATGTTGGCTGAAAATGTCGGTGCGACAAGCTGTAACCCTGCCGTGGGTGGACTGGCAAAAGGCCACTTGGTACGTGAACTCGACGCACTTGGCGGCGAGATGGGGCTGATTACTGATGAGGCAGGGATACAGTTTCGAATACTGAACAATACAAAAGGGCCTGCGGTACGTGGTACTCGGGCACAGATCGATATGGATCAGTACCGGGTTATTGCCCGTAATATAGTTCTAAATACACCAAACCTTGAATTGATTCAGGAGACAGTTGATGACCTGTTGATGGTAGATGGTGCCGTTGTAGGTGTACGAACGGACCTTTTGAATGAGTATGGGGCTAAAAAAGTCATCTTGACAACGGGGACATTCCTTCGTGGTGTTGTCCACATTGGTGAGATCACAAAAGAGGCGGGGCGCTTTGGTGAGTTTGCTGCCAATAAACTTTCGATCTCTCTGATGGACGCGGGTCTTAATATCGGCCGTCTAAAAACAGGTACATGCCCTCGTATTGACAGCTCGACCATAGATTTCTCTGTCATGGAAGAGCAGCCTGGTGATGAGTTGCCGACACCGTTCAGCTTTCGTACCGATCGTGAGGCTTTTAAAAAAGACAAAGAGCAGCTGCCGTGTTATATCACCTACACTAATGTGACCACACATGAGATCATTGAGAAGAACTTCTATAGAGCACCGCTTTTTACGGGACAGATCGAAGGGGTAGGGCCGCGTTACTGTCCAAGTATCGAAGACAAGATCAACCGTTTCCGTGACAAAGAGCGTCACCACCTCTTTATAGAGCCGCAGACGATGGAGAACACCGAGTGTTATATCAATGGTATGAGTACCTCACTGCCGCCTGATGTACAGCGGGAGATCATCCACTCTATTGTAGGAATGGAAAATGCGAAGATCGTCCGTTATGGCTACGCTATCGAGTATGACTATGTAGACCCGACTGAGTTGACTCATTCGCTTGAAACAAAAAAGGTTAAAAACCTCTACCTTGCTGGGCAGATCAACGGAACAACAGGTTATGAAGAGGCGGCAGCTCAGGGACTAATGGCAGGTATTAATGCAGCTTTGAGCCTTGAAGAGAAAGAGCCTCTTATTTTAGGCCGTGATGAAGCGTATATTGGTGTTCTTATTGATGATCTTGTGACCAAGGGAACCAAAGAGCCGTACCGTATGTTTACCTCACGTGCTGAGTACAGACTGCTGCTTCGTGAAGAGTCGGCTGATATGCGTCTGAGCAAGTATGGTCACAAATACGGTCTTATTAGTGATGATGCTTTTGCAGATGTTGAGAAGAAAAGTGCTCAGATCAAAGAGGGTACGGATATTATTAATGCTGCTGACTACACGCCAAACAAAGAGTTTATTGCCTTTTTAGAGAGTATTGGTGAAGAGCGTATCAGTGACAAGATCAATGCGCAGCAGGTCATTGCCCGTAAGAGTTTTACACTGGATAAACTAACAAAACTTCTGCCTGAACTTGCTAAGTTTGATGACTACATACAAGAGCAGATCCTTGTTGAAGCGAAGTACGCACGCTATGTTGAGAAGCAGCAAGAAGATATCGAGAAGATGAAGAAAAACATCCATATCAAGATCCCAAAAGATTTCGATTTTGCAGCAGTACGCGGTTTTTCAAAAGAGGTCATCGACAAGCTAGAGACCTTTCAGCCGCCGACTTTACAGGCGGCTTCGCAGATCTCGGGTATTACCCCGGCAGCGATAGAGATCTTGCATATCTATATGAAAATGGCGGAGAAGAAAAAATGAGACTATTTTACTATGTACACACAGGACACCGTATCGGACTTGACCGTTTTCGTCGTGCGGCAACGATTATCCGCGCTTTGGGTGATGTTGATATTACCCTTTTAACATCAGACTTCCGTATTGCGCATGAGTGTAAAGACTTTGGTGTCAAACGTTCTGTTGGTATTGACGTGGTGCGTAATATTCCGCAGATCGCACATTATGGCGACAAGATCATCTTTGATTCAGATGAGATGAATCCCACAATGCA
>JAUVKK010000287.1 GCA_030596305.1 Helicobacteraceae bacterium
GATGCTTTATAACCGGTATCGCGTTCAAAAACCTCATTAACATAGATGATGTTTCGATCGGCGTCCGTCATAACAACCGAATTGTCACTATGTTCAACGGCAGAACGAAAAGCCAGAAGCCGCTGTTTCACACGAACAGAACGACTATAGACACGGATGAGTGCTACCACAAATATAAACGCGGATACAAAAGCAAAGAGCGCGATCAATCTCTGCTGAAACATCTTGTTTTGATACCCTGCATCAAGTTTGTTATGAAGAACAGACAGTTTTTCATACAACAGCACTTCATCTGACTCTACATGTATATTGTGCAACTGCTGAATATTCTCCATCATTGATAGGGCATGTTTTGAGAAGTATGAAACTCTCTTTATCTGCTCGTCAGATCTAAATTGGTTAAGCTGTTCCAATTTAGATTCAAGCACTTCAGACGAAAGATGGATATTTAGAAACTCTTGCAACAGACGAAAAAGAATGTCTCGCATCAACTTTTTTACCTCTGCCGAAACAGTTGGGTCATTGCCAATACCTTCTGCTAATTGGAAAAGGTAATGCATCGAGTTTAGTATCTGAGCATTATTAGACTTACTGTATTCGATCAGATCAATTTTTTCATCATAAGAGTTCCGGACTGCAGCTAGATCACTTTCTAACTGTAGATCCAATATACTCCCCATATCACTGTTTTGCAATGCCATCATGGTCGTCTCAAAGGTATCGATTTTGGAATTGATATTGTCATAATTGGTAAACGTCAGTTTTTGCACAATAAAGCTATCCAGCTCTTTGTCTATAAGCTTCAGTTGAACGATCCAGTCATGATACTGGTCATAATGTTTGACATCCTCGTCGATCTTGAACAGATAAGCAAAAAGTAAAAATAGAAAGAGGACAAACCCTACCATCCACTTTACAAAGTTATCTTTGTATTTCAAATTCATACTACTGCTTTGCCTCTGGTGGTAACTCACCATTTAATGCGCTGAGAAAGGCGACTATCTTCATCACCTCGTCTTCTGTAACAGGACGACCTAATTGGTAACGCGCCATCATCTTTACGGCCTCAGAGAGACTCGATGTTCGGCCATCATGAAAATAGGGAGCGGTCTTGGCAACATTACGAAGGGAAGGTACTTTAAAAAAGAATTTATCGCGCTCTTTTTTGGTGACATTGTAACGCCCAAGGTCAGCACTTTTTGCATTTTCGATGACACCAAATTTATTGTAGAGATTTCCACCCACATTTTGTCCATGATGACAAGAGATACATCCCTTGGATTTGAACAACTCGTACCCCTCTTTTTGATTGGTGGAGATGGCATTTTTGTCACCTCTCAGGTATTGGTCAAAAGGCGCATTCGGCGTGATCAACGCTTTTTCAAACTCTGCTATCGCATGGGTGATCGTCTCTTTGGTAATGCCTTCAGGGTATAGTCTATCAAACTCTTTTTTGTATTTTGAAGCATTCAGTGTCTTGATAAGGTTCTCAAAACTGTTTCCCATCTCTACAGGGTTTTCGATAGGACCGAGTGCCTGGTCTTGAAGGTCTTTTGCCCTTCCGTCCCAAAACTGTCTAAAATTGTAAACTGCATTATAGACAGTAGGTGAGTTGATACTCCCCTCTTGTCCATTAATACCAAATGAGAACTTGAGGTTATCATCGCCGCCGTTATCCAGGT
>JAUVKK010000187.1 GCA_030596305.1 Helicobacteraceae bacterium
CCTCTCTCTTTACAGCTGTTGTACAGCCTATAGATACTTCTGTCAAACAGAAGGTCCATTTCGGTCAGTACATAGGCCTCTATGATGCTAAAAGGTGCCTGTTCTACAGGTTTGTAAAGGTCTCTTTGTCTGTACTTTCTATTGGCTACGGTGTAGAGTGTGACATCAAAATCTCTGTTAGCACTCTCTTTAAAGTCTAAGACCTCACCCCAGTTAACAAGTAGACCGATCATAAAGACTTGAGAGTAGATACCGCCATCGACATGCATCTGATAATAGCTCTTGTCATCAACATCGACTTTCATATATTGTGGCGGTAGATAGACTGGAAGTGCGGAAGAAGCGTAGATAATGTTGGAAAACCGCTCATACTTATCACTTCTGTTACTCGAGGCGATCGCACCCATGTCCCAAACGACTAACTGCCCTGTATCCATGTTGGTCGTTCCAACATAGAGACGGCGACCCTTTTTATGTTCAAGTGCTATTTTGTCTAAAAAGGCTTTGTCGAAATTTTTTTTAAAGAGTTTTTGCAGCGGTTCAGCGTTCATGATGTAGCCGTCACCCAAAAAGCTGAATAGAGAGCTTTCAAAGACATCTTCGGTATGCATCTTAGTGTAGAAATACTCGACTTTTTTCAGCTCATCTCCGCCAAGAAAGATAAATGGGGCCATCACCGCCCCGGTTGAGATCCCTGTGACGATGTCAAATGTCGGTATATCGCCTCTGTCCTTCCAACCCATAAGAAGGCCTGTTCCAAAGGCACCGCGTGAACCACCGCCGGTAAGGGTCAAGATGTCAAAAGGAACTGCACCGTTGCTCCCACTGTATCTGTCTGCTTTTTGTGTCAGAACTGAGCCCAGACTATTTTTAATGGAACATCTGTCTTTAGAGTTTATATTCAGGTCGATGGCACCCCATGGCAGTTTTTGTGCATGGATTTCAGGGAGTGCTGAAGGACGTGTGGTAGAACAGCCTAGAAAAAAGAGAGCGAAAAAAAGGGGAAACAGTATAGTTTTCATATTAAGCCGTTGATTGTTTTAAAGCATTGTATCGACAGGCATATATTAAGTTGCTTGTCTTTGAGAAGAGCCTCGAATTGTTCTACTGTTGATCTTCTCCCTTTAAATTATGCCTTTGCGTCATGTAAAACAGTGTTTGCATTAAAAAACTGCTACTATGTCCAGAAGAATACATAAGAAGAAAACATGCCTCAAAACGACTATACAGAAGAGAAATACAGAGTCTTACAATCCCAGTTTGGTCATAAGGCATTTCGCCCCCTTCAAGAAGAGGCAGTAGATGCCATTTTAAGTGGCCGAGACCTGCTTATGATCCTTCCGACAGGTGGAGGTAAGTCACTCTCTTTCCAGCTGCCGACACTGCTTATGGATGGGACAACAGTGGTAATTTCCCCACTGTTAGCGCTTATGCACGACCAGGTTCAGAGTCTGAAAGCACAAGGTATGCGTGCTGAGATGCTCTCATCGATGCAGAGTTCGGAAGAGGGAAGTGACATTGTCCGTCGTCTTTATGCCAATGAGATCGATTTTCTATACCTCTCTCCTGAACGCCTTAACACAGACGGTATGCGAAATATCTTATCGCAGATCAAACTGAACTATTTTGTCATTGACGAGGCGCACTGTATCAGTGAATGGGGGCATGAGTTTCGTGGGGATTACAGAGCCCTTTCACAGCTGAAAGAGACCTATCCTAACGTACCGGTTGCTGCTTTTACGGCAACAGCGACAGAACACGTACGCCATGACATTGTTCGTAATCTCAGACTTAATGACGCGACCCTCTTGCAAGGAAAGATCTTTAGAGAAAATCTACAGATCACAGCGCGTCACCGCATCAAAGACGGGTACGACCAACTGACGGACTTTTTGAATGATCATAAAGAGGAGAGTGGTATTGTCTACGCCTTTTCGCGTAAAAGTGTGGAGGCTATTGCGGCGCACCTTCAGAAAAAAGGTTACGCCGCAGCAGCTTATCATGCTGGAATGCCGAGTGCACAGCGTAACAGTGTCTTTCATGACTTTGTGCATGATGAGGTCAAGATCATTGTTGCGACCATCGCCTTTGGAATGGGGATCGACAAAAGCAACATCCGTTTTGTCGTGCACATGTCACTGCCTAAGACCCTGGAGAACTACTATCAGGAGATTGGCCGTGCAGGACGTGATGGTGACCATGCCGATGTAGTCCTTCTTTTTAGTGCAGGTGACACCATTCAGCAGAAACGTTTTGTCGAGATGAATGACGGGGATCTACAGTACAAGGCACACTTGTTGGAAAAACTGGCCACCATTCAGCGATTTGCCAGCAGTGAGACCTGCCGTCATCAGCAGTTGGCGGCTTACTTCAATGATGACCTGGAGGTATGTGGAGACAAGTGTGACAATTGTTTGGAACCCGACCATGACAAACGTGACATCTCTACCGAAGCACAGATGTTGCTCTCAACGGTCTATAGAACAGGGCAGTCTTTTGGAAAAAACTATCTTATTGATATTCTTCGCGGTTCTCGTGAGCAGAAGATCCTGGCCAATGGGCATGATGCCTTGAGTGTTTACGGTGTAGGTGAGAAGCTGAGCAAAAAGCAGTGGTTTGTCATTATCGACCGCCTTTTAGAGGTCGAGGCGCTTAATGTGAATGAGCATCAGGGATTGATGTTGAGTGAGACAGGATTAAAGATATTGAAGGGACATGAACCTCTACTGATACGAAGTGAACGTCTTAATGTCAAAGCGAAGACTGTCAAAAAGTCAGCACCGGAGAGCTTTGACTATGATGTTGAACTCTTTGATACACTTCGTGGACTGCGCCACGAGATCGCACAAGAGCAGGGTGTTCCGGCCTATATCGTCTTTGGTGACAAAACCCTCAAAGAGATGGCCGCTAAACGTCCTCAGAGCAAAGATGAGATGTTACTAGTAGGTGGTATCGGTGAAGTGAAGTTTGAACGTTATGGGGAGAAGTTTTTGACTTTGTTGCAGAGCCTCTAAAGGTTAGAGACTCTGGTTAGAATTACTTACCGCACTTTCCTGCGCCGCATTTCATCTTTTTCTCAGACTTCTGCTTACCGC
>JAUVKK010000068.1 GCA_030596305.1 Helicobacteraceae bacterium
GATCTGTGGATTCAGCTTAGTGTCAAACATGTACATCGCTGTACCGTTCATTAGAGATACGTGGTCTGCTTTCATTCCCCAGTAGGTCATTGTCCACAAAAAACGTGACGCAAGTGCCATGTTTTTAGGCTCATCACTTGCAACAACAACTAGCAGCATATCTTCGTTAGGATTGATGTCGTATGCCCAGAAAGCACCGTCCATACCAGCCATGCCACCGTCAAAGATAGGCATAGGGATGTCAGAGACACCATCATTACGAGTGTCACCTGTTGTTGTACAACCCGCTGTTCTGTCAAATGTGAACACATTGACATCATCGTGTTTAATGAAAGGTGTAGCACCTGGCAGTAGACCTACTTGCATAATAAAGAGACGACCATCTACGTTTGCAGGACGGTTCGCTTCCCAGTCGTTGATCCATTTTGCAGCTGTATCAGCGTTAACAAGACCTGCTTCATTTTTACTGTAGTCACGTTGATCGTGGTTAAGGTTTTGAAGAGGAGAAAGGTTCGCTGCTCCAAGACTTAAAGTACAAAGTAGTGTTGCCACTGCCAGTGATAATTTTTTCATTCATATTCCTGTATGTTAAAGATGGTGATATTCTAGTAGAAAAACCACAAGAAAAAATTAAATTTGATAAAAATGTGATACAAATAACAATATTTAAAAGGAAACAAGTTTTAAGAGCTTGAATTTGATTACTGATGCAGATGTAAGTGTTTAATGAATGTATCTCTACGCTGTTTTTAATACCTTCTAAAGGTCATAATAGAAAAGGGTAGTCCAAATATCCTTTTTCATCTTGGGTATAAAAGGTATTTGGATCAGGCTGGTTCAAGTCAGCCTTGACTTTAAAACGTTCAGGAAGATCAGGGTTGGCCAGGTAGAGTGCACCGAAAGCGACGGCGTCTGCTTCTCCATCTTTAATCGTTGTATCTCCTCGCTCTTGGTCGTATCCTCCATTGGTGATCAAAACACCTTTATACGCCTCTCTGAGTACACTTAGTGCAACAACATCTGCCCCATGTTTGATGTCACCCTCAAGCGCATCTATAATATGAAGGTATGCAAGATTGAAAGTATTGAGTTTTTCACAGATATAGGTGAAGTGTTTTTGAGGGTCTGAGTCTTTCATGTCGTTAAAGGTACCGCTTGGAGAGAGTCTGAGACCGGTTTTGTCTGAGCCTATTGCAGAGGTTATCCCTTCTACTATCTCAAAAAGAAACCGTGACCTGTTCTCTATCGACCCGCCGTAGGTATCGTCTCTGCTGTTTGTGCCGTCACGTAAAAACTGGTCTATCAGATAACCGTTGGCACCATGGATCTCGACGCCGTCAAACCCTGCATCGATAGCATTAATGGCACCTGCCACATACTCTTGGACAGTTTTTTTGATCTCATCTGTTGTCAGTGCTCTCGGTGTCACAAATTTTTTCATACCCTCAAAGGTAAAGATCTCACCTGCCGGTTTAATGGCGGAAGGAGCAACAGGAAGTTCACCGTCAAGAAAAGCGGGATGTGAGATTCGGCCGACATGCCAAAGCTGTAAAAAGATCATACCCCCTTTGTCATGCACTGCCTGAGTCACTTTTTTCCAGCCTTTTACCTGCTCAACATTGTGAATGCCGGGGGTACAAGGATAACCGATCCCAAGCGTAGAGATCTGGGTGGCTTCGGTGATGATGAGACCGGCAGAAGCCCGTTGTGCATAATAGGCAGCCATCATGTCATTAGGCACATTGTTTTGCACACTTCTGCATCGGGTCATCGGTGCCATGACGATACGGTTTTTTAATGTGTAGTTACCGATTTTGAGTGGTGAAAAGAGATCCATAACATACTCCTCTTTGGGTATTTGATTAGTGGCGTAATAGTCTATTGTTTCACAGCACGCGTTATAAAACAGTTAAAATTTAGAGTCAAAAAATAGTTGTCAGTTTCTTTATGATCAGCTGCATGGAGTTGGATAGATTATTGAAGTGAATCGCTGCTTTTTAAGTAGAATGAAGGTATCTCCAGGAGATTTTTATGAGGCTGTAAGAGAGCAGCCTTAAGCTGTACTGCTCTCTCGATGATCAGGCTGACGGTGAAGCGAACTGCTCCGGACCATTGGTAAGCATCGCATAGATGTCGGCTCCATGCACGGGACGGCTGTAATAATATCCCTGAATGTTTTTACAGCCATTTGTCAATAAAAACTCTTTTTGAAGTGTCGTCTCAACACCTTCGGCGATAAGGTTGAGTTCGAGACTCTTTGCCAGTGCGATGATGGCCTTGACAATAGCACCGTCTTCAGTACCTTCAGCAACATCAATAATAAATGAGCGGTCGATCTTTAAGGTATTGATAGGCAGACGTTTCAAAGAGGCTAGTGATGAGTAGCCTGTTCCAAAGTCATCCACCGAGATACCGATGCCAAGTGCATTGATCTGTCCGAGCTTGGCAATAGCCTCTTCTGGCTTTTGCATCACCTGTCCTTCAGTGACCTCGAGTTTCAGCCACTGTGGTTTAAAGTTACAGGTCTCGACCGTCTCTTGGACGAGTCTGATAAAGTCAGGGTGTTCCAGCTGTTTCATCGAAAGATTGACGGAAAGGACACCGGGTTCCAGTCCCTCTGCATACCACGCCGCCACCTGTTTGATGGCGGTCCGCATTACCCAGTGGTCAAGTTCAATGATCATACCTGTCTCTTCGGCCAAAGGAAGAAAGTGTATAGGCGAGAGCAGTCCTCTGGTAGGGTGCTGCCATCGTACCAGCGCCTCCATACCTATTAAGACCTTTTTCTCTGCATCTACCTGCGGTTGGTAGTGGATGACAAACTCATCGTTTTTAAGTGCCTGACGCATACTGGTTGTCATAACAAGCCGCTCGAGAGCCAGTTCGGTCATCTCGGCTGAATAGAACTGAAAGTTGTTGCGTCCTTCCTCTTTGGCTCTGTACATAGCGGCATCGGCATACTTTAAAAGATTACCGGCATTGGTGTCATCTTGAGGATAGAGACTGATACCGATACTGCTTGAGACATAGAGTATATGTGCATCGATCTCGATAGGCTGTTGCAAGACTTCCAGGATCTTTTGTGCGAGTATAGATGAATCTTGCGCATTTGAGAGATCTTCGATGATAATGGTAAACTCATCACCGCCCAAACGTGCCAAGGTGTCCTCTTTTCGGATAGTAGCCTGGAGGCGTTCAGTGACCACTTTCAAAAGTTCGTCACCGACGGCATGTCCTAAAGAGTCATTGATCTGTTTAAACCGGTCCAGATCAATAAAAAAGAGTGCGAATAGAGTGCTGTTGCGTTTTGCTTTTTCAACGGCCTGTTCCAGACGGTCATTAAAAAGTGTACGGTTGGGAAGTTCTGTCAGTGCATCGTGATAGGCCTGGTGCTGCAGGTTGACACGTTGAATATGCAGTTCTTCTTCGACTCTTTTTCGTTCAGTAATATCCTGTGCATAACCGACCATACCGATAGGATTCTCTTTTTCATCTCTCAGTAGTGAGAGTGAAAGCTCTGTATAGACGATATCTCCGTTTTTCTTGACAAGGCGCACAACAGTTCGATATTTCCCTCTCTTCTTTAAGAGATCGATGTTGTTGTCAAGCGCTTCATAGTCCTCTTTGAGATAGATGCTTCTTATATGTTGGCCCAGCATCTCATTAGCTTTATAACCTAAAAGGGTCTTTGAACCTTTGTTCCAGCTCAGAATAACACCATCAAGGTCCGTCGATATAACAGAGTCGTGCACCTGCTCTATGATCTGAGCCTGGTGGGCATACTTGAGCTGCATCGTTTTCTCTTCGGTGATATCTGTATGGGTTCCAAGCATACGACAGGCTATACCATTTTCATTATAGTGGACCTTTCCTCTGTCGAGGATCCAGACCCAATGACCTGCTTTGTGTTTTAAACGATGGACATTTTCATAATATTCTGTCTCTCCGTTGACATTTTTATGGACATCTGCCCATGTCTCCTCAACATCATCAGGATGAATGCGGTCAGACCAGCTAGCGACCTCGTTGGAAAGTTCATCGTCACCAAATCCGAGTATCTCTTTCCACCGGGGAGAGAAGTAGACACTGTTGTCAAGAATGTTCCAGTCCCAAAGCCCGTCATTGGTTCCTAAAAGAGCCAGTTCCATACGCTCTTTTAGCTCTTGGTTGATTGCCTCAAGAGCAGTGGTGACTTCATCCAAATCGTCCCTTTGATCAGTGTACATAACTCAACCTCGTTTAGAATTCAATCACTATTATGGTTTATTATAATGCAAAAAAGATGAAAAAGCTATCTATATCTATTATCGATGGAGATATACTCTTAAAGATGAGCTTTTGATGACCAAAATATAGTGTCAAGAATTATAAAGATATACTAAAGCAAAGTGGAGGAGTGTTAGATGAAGATAGTTTTTTTAATGATGTTGGGGCTAACTGCATTGATGGCAGACTTTGTGAAAAAGGGAGACACTGTTCATGACAGTGATACTAAACTTGTTTGGCAGGACAATGTTGCAGTAGAGGGTAAAGAGATGTTTTATAGCGAGGCGAACAGCTACTGTAAAAAGCTCTCATTGGCTGGAGCTGAAGATTGGCGTCTTCCAACTGTTCATGAGCTGCAAAGTATTGTTGATCTTACAAGATATGACCCTGCACTCAAAAGAGGTTTTCATTTTGCAGCTTCTGAGAGCTATTGGTCTTCGACACTTTATGCGGATGATGCTGTTCGTGCATGGGATGTTGACTTTAAAAGTGGCAGTACGGAACACAACCGCCACTCATATGTCTACTATGTTCGTTGTGTACGAGGCGGGAAATAACAGACAATTACAATTACAACGAACGATGTCAGATCTTATCAATTTAGACATAGATATAAAACGTTCACATACAAGAGATCATCTAACTCTGTTGATACTGCGATCTGTATAAATAAGTTGGATTTTACTGTTGATAAAGGTTGTTCTTGAGTAGTTCTAGTGGGCAACCAAATCTCTGTCTGTCTAGCTGTTGAGTTAGCAAGGGTTTGGGGTGTAACTATATGATACACTTATATAGTATATTTATTCTTCTTATTTCACCTGCACTAAAGCCTCTTTGTCATGATCTTGCTGAAATAAATATGAGAAAACCCGTCAAGACTGGGATTGTCATAATCTGTCACTCACTGTATATAAAGGCTAAATATACCTATTTATAGGGCCGAACAGTGTCTTTTAGGAGCTGTCCCATAGAATTTTATGCTTTATTTTTATTTATATATCAAAAAAAGTTGATAAATAAAATTTAATTATTTTGACGAAATAACTATCAATATGACCAACAGTTATCAAATGATTAATTTAAAGTTATTATTATTCTCTATCTGTTAAACTTATATAAATTATTATACAAAGGATGATCGATGAAATCATTTTCAAAAGTAACAATGGCGGCACTTCTCGGGCTGACTGTTCTAAGTACTAGTGTCTATGCAGACGCTACAAAGGGTCAAAAACTTTACGCTAAAAAACTTAAAAGTGTATGTGGTGTGTCGGGTGCAAAATTTGCAGCTTCACATTCACAGATGGAATGGGAGAGTGCTAAAGAGGAGGGAACATTGACTGACCTTTTTATTGGTGCATGTCCTGCCGGTGCAGATGTGATCAACAGTGACAAATTTCAAAAGAAATTTAAAAGCCATATTTATGACTTCGTTTATGAGTATGCAAATGACAGCGGTAACGTTCCAGCTT
>JAUVKK010000080.1 GCA_030596305.1 Helicobacteraceae bacterium
AATAAAATCATAATTTGCAATGGCATTTTTGATCTTTTTGATCATATCCAGACTCTCTACCTGTGCATTTTCCTGGAACATCTCATCATTATAAACAATATAATCAAGATGTTCCTGCTTTGCTTTGATGAGTGCTATATTCGCTTTTTCTATAGCATGGTCATGTTCAAAAGAGATCCCGGCATGCAGGGAGAGGTGTATCTCAACATCCTCTTCTATAAAATAGAAAGTCTGGTGTTCTACTTTTGTGATGATCTCATCAATAAACGAAAGAAACTCCTCTTGAGTCTGTACCAACGGATTAAAAATCACCACCTCATCACCGCTGATCCGGTAGAGCTTTATACCGGTACCTGCGATGATCGATTCATAAGAGAGACCCAGTTTTTGCAAGACTTTGTTGCCAAGCTGTACTCCGTAAACATCGTTAATATCTTTAAATGATGCCACATCCAAGATCGCCATATGGAATGCAGGTGTCGTATCAAAGGCTCTGAAAAGGGCCTCCCTGTTAGGTATGTTCATCAAGTCATCAGTCAGAAAGTTGCTTTCTAGTGCTTGTGTCTTTGCATCGATCTGCTCTTGCATAGAGGAGTGAAGCGAATGCAGTTCCTGCGCCATCTTGTTAAACTCAGAGGCAAGTTCACCTATCTCGTCATCTGACGCTTGTTCTATGACCTCATAGGTTTCATTGTTTGAGATAGCTTTGGCGGCATTTTTTAATTTTTCAAGAGGAGCAATGATCTTTTTTGTCATGATAAAGACAAAAATAGTTGCGATCAACAGTGAAAAAACAATTGCCAGGAAAATACTTTCCATAGCTTCTTCTTCCATAGCATCAATCGCTTTTTGTAAAATAGCATCTGACTCTGTAAGCAAAACAGCAACACCCATTGCAGCAATAGCATGACCCTCTTCATCGGTAATAGGATAGGTTATATCGATATACCGTTCTCCGTGTTCACCCGTTTCGTAAAGTATCGTTGTCTCATTTTTGACAATAGCGTCAATATCTTCTTGATGCGAAGGCAGGCCCTTATGGCTGGCAACAGTACTGACGACATGCCAATACTTTAATGTGTTTTTATCTTGCATATGGAGTGTAAGCCGTTTGATGTGCGGCAGCTCTTTTGTGATCGAAACAAACAATGCTTCAATGCCTTCTAGATCGTTCAAGTCCTCTTCATTGGCAATAATGGCATCTACAACATGCACAAACGAGGTGATCTCTCTCTCCCTATAGACACTCAAGTTATTTGAATTTTGTTCGATCTCATATATAAGAGCAATAGTGGAAAAAGACCCAATGATGACAATGATAAAAAGATAGCCGAGAAGTAACTTATGCAGTAGTTTCATATTTTCGTTTAATACCAGTTATTTAAAGTTGATCATTATACCGTTAATCAAATTTTATGAAGATTATTACTTTTTACGTAAAGCTTCATACGCCAGCTGTCGGATCCAGTCATTGAACTTAATGTCATTTTCAAGACAATAGGCAGCGTACTCTTTTAATTCATCAATTGTTAACATCAATTCAACCTCTTTAAGTGCTACACCCTCTTTTGTCAACTCTTCTACAGACTTCATCGTTTTCTCCTAATCTCTTTGCAGCTTAAACTCTCTTGGCAACGGTACCTGCATCAGTTGTGCAATAGCATGGACAAAAGCATTTTCCGTCTCTGACACCTGCCCATCTATCTTAATGCTGTGAAGCACCCCTTCAAAAATACGTTGGGCAATAGCCGGTTTTGCTGTCTCAATGGCCAATACTGACTTTAAAAAAAGATCGTGGGTAATGCTCTCACGCTGATGGTACTGTAGGGCACCGGCTTTAATAGCCTTTTTGCTCTTGTTAAATGCCTCTTTTGCTTGTTCTTCATTGTCATACTGGGCTTGGACAAGCATAGAGAAGAGGATCTCCACCTCCTCTTTAATGGCACCGATATGGGCGTGGGCAGTTTTAGGGACCTTTCGAATACCGAGGTGCATCTCGATGGGTCGCTGAATGATATACTGCAGGCTCCACTCAAACAACGAAACGTGTTTGTCTACAGTGACAAAAGTCTCTACGATCTTGTTAAAACGTTGATACTGCTCGGCGGAGAGGCTTTTAAGTGCATTCAGACTCAATGAGACGATCAGTGCACTCTGTTTTTGCAGTTCACTGTGTCCCTCTTGCATAAAACTGGCGAATTCTAACAAGAGATAAGGGTTCTCTTCTTGTACGACTGCAAAGAGTTGCTCTTTATGTGCAGCATCGTACAGCAGAGACAATATAACAGCTTGTGCCCCTAAAGGGTCATTAAGACGTTCTTGAATCTTGGCATCCAAGGCTTCGATCTCTGCTTGGACCTGTGCAACCTCTTCTTCTTTGATCTGGCCAACACTCATCATCGCGGTGGCAATAGCACCTTGGACAAAGCGCTCTTTTTTCTCTTCTTCTCGCTTGACTTTTTCCTCTTTAGGCTCAGTTCTCTTTGGCTTATCGTAGTCAGGAAATCGGCCACTCCATCGCGGCTCTATCTTTTTTATACGTCTCTCTAACGGTGGGTGCGTTGCCATCAATGAACTAAAAAACGATCCAACACCCTCTGCAAAATAGAGATGACTATAGGTCTCTGCCGCCGGGGTCTCCAAACGTGAACTGTAATAGGCGATCTTTTTCAGTGCCCCACTGATACCACGAGGGTAACGGGTATACTGCACAGCTGTTGCATCGGCCAGATATTCACGTTTTCGGCTGACATTGGCTTTGATGATCGAACCGAAAAAGGTACCGACATAGCCTATGGCAAGCAATCCGAACCCTAAAACAAGTACATAAAGTCCACCATTTCCTTTTTTATTGCTTGAAGAGCTTCTTCTATGGGATGTTCTCGATATTGAGCGTAAGATAAAGCGGCCAATAAGACCGATAAGAAGAATACCATGAAGTGTTGCCGTTAGCTGCAGATTTAGACGCATGTCGCCATTAAAAATATGGCTGAACTCATGCGCAATAACGCCCTGCAGCTCTTCGCGGTCCAACTTCTCAATACACCCTCGAGTTACACCTATGACCGCATCATCCAAGGTCAGTCCTGCTGCAAAGGCATTAATACCACTCTCATCTAAAATATAGACAGTAGGCGTAGAGATACCTGAAGCAATGGACATCTCATCAACCACATTGAGAAGGACCTTCTCTTGGCTATCAGCGTTATTACGGTTTAATTGTCGTCCGCCAAGTGCGACGGCAACACTTTTACCCCCGCTTGAAAGCGAGAGATATTTGTATAAAGAGCCGCCTGCAACAACCCCAACAACAGTGACAATGACACCATAAAAGATTTTAGGAGGGACATAAGCCAAGGGATCGACCAGGAAGTCTGTGACAACAATATCATCGGCATAGAGGTACAGACCAATGACAAAAACAATTGTCACACCGATCAATAGCAGTACTGCAATAAAAAAGAGTCCGACCAACCATAATGTGTGTTGGCGGGAGCGCGCCTGCTCTTCAAAAAAGTTCATATTTCAGATGCTGACAGAGGTTAAAAACTGACTTTAGGTGCCGCTTGCATCGCTTGAGAGTCTTCGAATTCAAGCATCTTCGCATCGGTTGTAAAACCAAACATATTGGCGACCTGATTTTGCGGAAAAGATTGGCGGTAGGTGTTAAAAGAGAGTATAAAGTCATTAAAGGCTTGACGAGCGAAACCGATGCGGTTCTCTGTGGTTGTCAACTCTTCAGTAAGCTGCATCATGTTTTCATTGGCTTTGAGTTCAGGGTAGGCTTCCATAACAAAACTCATCTTACCCATAGCACCAACCAGACCCTGCTCTGCCTGGTTGAACTGTGCCATAGCTTTAGGGTCATCAAGATGACTTTCCACCTTAGCCAAGGAGTTGGACGCCTCATTACGCGCAGCGATAACAGCTTCAAGGGTCTCGCGTTCATGCGCCATATACTTCTTGGCCACCTCAATAAGGTTCGGAATAAGATCATATCGACGTTTTAACTGCACTTCTATCTGAGCGAACCCGTTGTCGATCTGATTTTTCTTTGCCACTAAATTATTATAGATAGCAATCGCATATAACCCCAATAAAACTAAAACACCAAGTACAACGTAACCCATGTCCACTCCTAATAAAATTTAATTTATACTAACACAGTTATATTAATGAATTTAACGCCGCTGAACGACTAGCGCACGATTGCCGACAGTATGGCCAGTGTCAAGGCGGAGAGTATTAACATTCCCCACATTGAAAAGATCTGGCTTTTCAGATTTTGCCAAATATCTTTTACCTCATCTCTGAAGTTATGATCTTGTTCGTTATACTCCTCTTGGAGCTCGTCAAGAGTTCTAAAACGTCGATTCTTTTTGTCATCAGACATGTTTACTCCTTCTCTATGTGACTCTGCACAAAGTGCAGTGCTTTTGGGTTAACAAATGCGAGGTTGCACCAGTCAGTCAGAGGCTGTTTTAAGATCAGGCGGTGCGGTGAAGTGGCACGAGAGAGAGCAACATAAAACTGCGATGGCGCAAAGATCTCTGTTGTCTCGATGATAAGATCTTCGATGCTCATCCCCTGTGACTTGTGGATGGTGATGGCAAAGGCAAGTGCAATTGGGAACTGGTGCACCGTAAATCTTGCCTCTTCGTGTATCTCTTTTTTACCCTCAACTGTTCGCTCTTTCCACTGCGTCTTTGCCATAGATGCTCGTTCGAGTTTAACAACAACACCATCACTCTTTTCAACAAAGACAATTGTCTCACTTAGACGCACGACGCGACCACGTTCACCATTAAAGTAGTTCCAGGCATTACGGGTAAAAAGAACGGGAGCCCCAACTTTGAGTTTAAGTTCGGACTCAATACGCGCGTCACTTAAAAAACGTTCTACCTCTTTTTCAGTTGTCTGTTTGTCATGTTTGACAAGCTCTGCTTCATACATCATCTCACTACTCTCTATAAACGCCAGCTGGGCCTGGTTATGACGTGAGGCAGAGTGGTTTTTGCCATAGAGGTAGGTGTATTGGCTCAGGTACTCTCCTATGGGCTTAATAAGATGGTGTAAGTAGTAGTGTTCATCATCGCCCACTGCTGCAAAACGTACCCGGTCAAGTACCTTTACAAAGTCTCTGTCCTCACTACGGTGGTTCACCTGCAGCGTGATCGTCTCAAAGGCAAAACGCTGCCAGCTCTCCGACTCAAAGGCGAAGTATATCTCACCATAACCTCTCACTACCGGCGGCAGCTGCAGAAAGTCTCCTACGGCTAAGAGTCTTCCTTTAAAGTCACTCTGAAGCAGGCGAAGGCGGAT
>JAUVKK010000122.1 GCA_030596305.1 Helicobacteraceae bacterium
CTGCGCACTGAGCGATGGACCGAACATGTTGACACTGGAAAATCTATACAAAACAACAGAAACAATCTTAAAAATTCAAGAAACAGTAAAAGGATAAATATGAGTTTAATCGAAGGTAAATTAAAAGTTATAAACGGCAAGAAAATTGCTATCGTAAGTACACGTTGGAACCACTTCATTGTGGACAGACTAGTGGAGGGTTCAAAAGATGCATTCGCACGTCATGGTGGAAACGCTGAAGATCTTGATCATGTACTGATCCCAGGTGCATTTGAACTGCCAATGGTAGTTGACCGCCTTCTTGCAAGCGGAAAGTATGATGCCATCTGTGCTTTGGGTGCAGTTATCCGTGGTGCGACACCACACTTTGACTATGTCTCTGCTGAGGCAACTAAAGGTATCGCTACGATGTCACTGAAGTACTCTAAGCCAGTCTCTTTTGGTCTACTTACGACTGACACTATTGAGCAGGCAATTGAGCGTGCTGGTACTAAAGCCGGTAACAAAGGTTTTGAAGCGATGACAACAGTCATCGAGATGCTTGACCTTTACGAAGCGATCGACGCATAATGGCAACACGTCACCACGCCAGAATGGCCGTTGTCAGCCTTTTATACGCTTATGACCTGGGTAACAAGAGTATCGCTGATTATACCGATGAGATCTTAGAAGATAAAAAGATCCGTAATAAACAAAAAGAGTTTGCTCTTGACCTGTTCCGTGGCGTTATGGATAATCTGTCGTCAATTGATGAAGCGATTGTCAAGCACCTGAAAGATTGGGATTTTGAACGTCTTGGTTCGGTTGAACGTGCAACGCTTCGTCTAGGTGCGTATGAGATCATGAACACTGAGCTTGACTCCGCTGTTGTCATCAATGAGGCTATAGAAGTCTCTAAAGCCTTTGGTACGGAGCAGTCTCCAAAGTTTATCAACGGTGTGTTAGACGCTATCGCTAAAGATAAATAATGTTTAAAGTACTCTTACTAACGCTCTTCGCCTTTTCTGCACTTCATGGTGCAAACAGCTGTCTAAAATGTCATGAAGGCATTGAGAACATTCGTGACCCTCACTCCAAGATGATGGAAGAGATCTACAAGGTCGCAGAAAAAGCTGGTCACAAAGGTAATGACTGTATTGTCTGTCATGGTGGTAACCCCACGACAATGGTCAAAGAGCGTTCGCACAAGGGTACTGTTAAGTATTTTTTAGAGAATAAAGGTCCTAAAGAGTACTACCCGGCACCGGGCAGTACCTGGATCAACCAAACACCTGCGGGATGTGTCACCAAGAGCAGATCGATGCGCAGATGAACTCTCTGATGATGACCGAACAGGGTAAGATCCAGGGCGCGCTCTGGAGTTTTGGTGCTAAAGAGGGGTACAACCACACTGTTGGTACCTACGATACCAAAAATCCGGAGGATCCGCATAAACGTCTGGGAACAGACAGCTATAAAAAGTATATGACGGAACTCTCGGAACTTGAGCCCCAAGGTTTTCCATCTGAGATGACAGAACTGCCTAAGGCACCAACGGCAGAGGAGATCGAAAAAGATCCCTCTTTAGCGGTTTATACCTACTTGCGTCAAGAGTGTCTGCGTTGTCATACCGGTTCAAAAGGACGTGCAAAACGCGGTGACTTTAGAGGGATTGGTTGTGCATCTTGTCATATACCTTACTCTAATGCCGGCCTCTATGAGGGTGGGGATAAAAAGATCTCCAAAAAACCGGGCCATCTTCTTGTCCATACGATTCAGTCATCACGAAAAGCAAAAGTAAAAGTTCATGATGTTGAGTACTCTGGTGTACCGGTTGAGACCTGTTCGACCTGTCATAACCGCGGTAAACGTATCGGGGTCTCTTATCAGGGTCTGATGGAGACAGAGTACCAGGCTACTTTTGATGAAGATGGAAATGGACAACCGAAACTGCATACAAAACGTTATCTGCACATGCAAGAGGACATCCACTATCAAAAAGGGATGTTGTGTCAAGACTGCCACACCTCAAATGACATGCACGGAGACGGCTTTTTAAGTGGTGCTAACCTTGGTGCTGTTGAAATTGAGTGTCAAGACTGTCACGGTACCACTTCGGCATATCCTTGGGAACTTCCCCTTGGTTACTCTGATGAGTTTAACCAAACAGCAAAAACGGGTGAACCACGCGGTACGACTAAAACAGTTGCTGAGTATCTTAAAATGGGTTCTATACCAGATGCACCGGAAGGTTTCATCTTGACGGCGCGTGGGAATCCACTTACTAAAGCTGTGCGTAAAGGTGACAAGATAATGATGCACCTTGCCTCTGGTAAAGATCTTGAACTGACACCGTTGAAGAAACTTAAAGAGGATGAAAAGCTCTCTCGCGAAGCACTTGTGGCGATGGACCAGATCCAGGCGCATACCGATGAGTTGGAGTGTTACACCTGTCACGCGACTTGGGCACCACAGTGTTATGGCTGTCATGTCAAGATAGACTACTCTGAGGGTAAACAGAACCCTGACTTTTTAGCCGCTTCGCATGACTCAGATATCCATGGAACAACGGGTGGTATGCGTGACCTTAAAAAGTACCTTGTCGATGGAAAAGTGACTGAGACACGTTCATTTTTACGTTGGGAAGACCCGGCACTTTCACAAAACGGTGAGGGGCGTATCTCGCCGACTATTCCGGGTTGTCAAACGACAATTACGGTCATTGGTAAAGATGGAAAAGCACTACTTCAAAACCACATCTTTAAGATCCCTAATGTTGAGGGTGCTGGAGAAGAGGGGCAGAATGCTATTGACATGTCTCCTGTTCAGCCGCACACTATCTCAAAAGAGTCACGTACATGTGAGTCGTGTCACACCTCCGCCAAAGCGTTAGGTCATGGTATCGGTGGTGGTAAACTTAACGGTGATCCGAGCAAAGATACTATTATTGACTTGATGACAGCGGATGGACGTGTCTTACCGACAAAGGTCGATCAGCAGATACCGCGTATCGCCAACCTGAAAAATGACTACTCCCGTTTTCTTGATGAAAATGGTACACAGTTGATGACGGTAGGCCACCACTGGAAACTGTCAGGACCTCTTGATGCTGAGCAGCGTTCTAAAGTAGATAGAGAGGGAATGTGTCTCTCATGTCATAAAAATATGCCAGCGGGCGACCTTGCCGTGTCAGCGATGGTACATGCTTCAGAGATGGCAGGCTTTAAGATCGATAAACAAGAACACGGCTCTATCTTAAACAAACTTTTACTGATGGGCGCTTGGTTACAAGTCTTAGTAGCTGTTGGGTTTGGCGGGTATATTATATACAGACTCTTTTTAAAACGTAAAAACCCAAGGAGATGGAAATGAGAAAACTACTTTTACTAGTTGCATTGGCAGCTGGGCTGTTCGCTAACGATATTATCATTAAAAACTCAAACAAAAGTGTTGATGCTACCGTCAATAAACTCCAAAATATTGTTAACAAAAAGGGCTTTACTGTCTTTGCCGTAGTGGACCATCAAGCAGGTGCCACAAAGGTACGTATGAAGCTGGCCCCATCAAAACAGATCATCTTTGGCAACCCAAAGATGGGAACGACCTTTATGCAAGAGAAGATGGCAGTGGGCCTTGATCTTCCTATTCGTATCCTGGTTTATCAAGATGAGAACCAAAAGACAAAGATAGCATATAGAGATGCTGACTGGTTAAATGCAGAGCATAACCTTACCAAGAAAAAATTGATCAACAAGATGAATTTCACATTGGACAACATAACAACAGAGGCGGGACGTTAACAGTGAGTCGAATGACAAGTGAAGAGGCCTTAGACCTCATTCAAAACGCTGATCTGCTGGAACTCGGCAAGATGGCATCTGCACGTAAAAAAGAGTTACACCCTAAAGCTATCACGACCTTTGTGGTAGACCGTAATATTAACTACACCAATGTCTGTTGGGTCGACTGTAAGTTCTGTGCTTTTTATCGTCATGCCAAAGCAGATGATGCTTATATTTTGAGTCATGATGAGATCGATGTAAAGATCGATGAACTGGTGGCGATCGGCGGAACACAGATCCTTTTTCAAGGGGGCGTGCACCCTAAACTCAAGATCGAGTTTTATGAAGAGCTTGTTGGACATATCCATGAGAAGTATCCACAGATCACGATACATGCCTTTTCGGCTATTGAA
>JAUVKK010000026.1 GCA_030596305.1 Helicobacteraceae bacterium
GGCTTTTTTGCCGGGGCCGAGATCTTCTCCGTTCCCTATCAAACAGTCGTAGCCGGTCTTGGTATTGGTGGTTTGGCCTTTGCCATCGCGGCCAAAGACACCATTGCCAACTTTTTTGGTTCGGCTATTATTCTTGCAGACCGCCCTTTTGTACAGGGTGATGAGGTAAAGATAGGAAATTACTTTGGCACCGTTACCCATGTCGGTATCCGCTCGACACGTATTCGTACGCTTGACGACACTGAAGTGGTCATTCCCAATGGTCAGATCTCAAACGACATTATCGACAACTTCAGTAAACGGGAGTATCGTCGGATAAAGTCTAAGTTTCTTCTTGATAACACAACGGGTAAGCAGACGCTTGACAACCTTGAACGAGAGATCACGCTGTTTCTTGAACAAGACAAGAATGTGATCAATATTGATATTTTGATCGGGGTTCACGAGTACACGATGTTCGGAATAGAATTTGGTGTCACTTTTTATGTTGATGCACAGAACAAAGTTGACTACAGTGTACAGCAGCATCGACTTTTAAGTGATATTGCTATGATCATTAAAGAGCGTGGTGTCGAACTGGTCAGTGTTCGTGATAATATGATCAATTAAGACCTGAGGGTCTGAAGTAATGGAACTTCTTATTAACCTGCTTGTACTGTTTGTTGCAATAGAGCATATGGGTTTTTTGTATCTTGAGATGTTTTTATGGACGAAGGCGTCAGGACGAAAGATATTTGGCAATACAAAAGAGGATGCTGAAAAGACAAAAGTCCTCGCTGCAAATCAGGGACTCTATAATGGCTTTTTATCTGCAGGACTTCTGTGGGGTCTTTTTTATCCGAGTACAGATGTTGGTTCACAAGTTATGCTGTTTTTTCTTATCTGTATTGTTATCGCTGGGGTATATGGAGGGATGACGGCAAAACGAACAATTCTTTATGTTCAGGCTCTGCCGGCGTTGATCACCATTTTGCTGATGATCAACGTTTAATGTTTGATTTAATTGAGAAAGAGATAAGAACAAGAGAGAGGGTGAGCTACAAAGCTCATCGGTTTTATAAACCCAGTTTTTCACTTTTACAAGTGTCTAGTGAACTCACCTTTTCACCGCTCAGTGTCTCATTGTCAGAGGCGTAATGGCCTTTAAATGTGTAGTCACTTTTATACTCGGTAAAGACAATAGTATCAACAGAGAAGAAACTTAAAGAGAGTTCCATAGAAGCCAGCTCATCGTTTTGTATATAGGTCAATGAGAGGTCTGTTGTCGCCCCGTCGGCTTCGGTGACACTGATGTCATCATTGTCCTTAATATATGAACAGGTCTTGTCGCCGCTTGCATCGATAATGTACCAGACACCGTTAAGTGCGTCTCTGGTGATAGGCATTGTTTCCGGCTGGTCTACTACCGGTACTTCAACAATAATCTCCTCGTCATCAGCCCAGAGAGAGTCGTACCATGCCAAAAGTGCGTCAATATACTCACCAAGCGTAGCTAAAAAAGCATCCAAATAACCGGCATTGTCTGTAACAAAAGTATCTAATTCGTCTGAAGTAGGAAGCGTCTCGTCTTGTTGTGCTGTTGCTCTGAAGAGTGCAGGAGAGCTCTGGATCTGTGTTGCGTTTTGTTCATAGACCAATACCTGCAGTCCAATAACCCGCTTAAGGAAGTCGCCTCCGGTATAGAGGGGGTCTGTGTTGGCAACAGCCGGGTCTATCGAGTATATGTTTGCAATGTTGTCTTTGATCTCGCTGTAGCTGTTGTCAGGGTTCTGTACCATCTCATTGACGATTAACGTACTGAGAATATTGATGTTTTGACTGCTTTCACTGTTTTGATACGATTTGTAGAACTTCAGGTTCTCATGTTCTACGCCTTCAGGTAACGGAAGAATGTTCATACCGTCTTGAACGATGAGGACCATACCATCTTCGACCGAGCCAGGTACCGTAAACGAATATCTGCCCGAGAGGTCTGTTTCAGTAACCGGTTCATCTTCATCACATGTTTGATTGTCATTAAGATCCAGACAGACTGTTGTTTTACTTTCACTTCGAAGGCCACTGGCCAGCGTAGTGCTACCATCGATGACGGTTTGCGTATCTGCGGCTACAGCCTCTTCTGTCTCACCACACCCTTGAAAAAGTGTTGCGGTGGCTAAGAGTATCAACAGTGTTGAAGAAAATTTCATAATAAAACCTTATATAGAATGAAATAATCATACTAGAGAGAAGCTATATGGATTTGACTTTTATAAAGATATCAAATACTTTGTGTTAACTCTGTAACAAATTGACTCATAATTTTTTTTAATAACATGGAGTGATGTTGAAGAGGATGAAAAGTAGAAGCAATAGTCAGTACCGGTTGCTTACCGGTACGTGGGACTATTCGAGTAGTATCTGTCTCTCTTCACCTTCTTTTGGCTTGACTGGTGCCTGTTCAACTACATCCTCAGGTTTTGTAAGTTTAAAAGCAATATCATTTTTTCTAGCAGCCTCTTTTTCTGCTGCAATTTTTGCTTCAGCCGCTTTGGCCGCTGCTTCTTTTTCTGCAACTTCTTTTGCTGTTGCCTCTTTCGCTTTTTGTGTTGCTGCTGCAGCTTTTGCCTCAAATGCTAAACGTCTTTTTTCTTTGAGTGCAGCTTCATTTTTCTTAACAGTTCTAAGTTGCTTTTGAACCTTCCTTGTATAGCTGCTTTTTGGATATTTGTTAATGAACTTTTTCAACTCTTTTTTTGAATTGCTGTTTTTGATCTTGCTATAGGCCAGTTCATCTTGTGCTGGAATTCGGTTGGGCAAGACAAAGTAGAAGGGCTGATTTCTGGCAATGGTGATCTGCGGATTACGTTGACGATGTGTTTGACGAAGCTCTGTAAGCTTGGCCTTGAGTGCAGTCAACTCCAAACCTTTCTCTTTTGCAGCGGTTAAAAAATCATTAGTAAAGGTGGTCGAGTTGCTGTTTGTATTGGGACGGCTTGTCATAAATGTCACTTGGGCTTTTGTTGACTTTATAGCTGCCAGACCCTCCTTTTTCGGTTTGAAAAGAGTGCCGAAAGGTGTGTCGAAAGCAGTATCTAAAATAACGATGTTAAGGCGGTTGTAACTTTCTGCCATACTGCTGTAAATTGAGTTAAGCGAGACACTTTTACGAACGATCATAGTCTCATCCAAAATACCGTTGTCAATAGTGACAAGATAGTTTTTACCTTTGGTCTGTACAGAGTGACCGCTGTAGTAGACAAGACCGATATCGTTAGGACGCAGTCTTTTGTTGAACTTTCTAAGGAGACGGACAAAATTTCGTTTGTCCAGGTTCTCGCCATAGTAGACATAAAAACCGTTTTTTTCTAGAAATTTTTTCATATTTCGTGCATTATTGCTTGCTGTTGGCAGCTCATGGTCATCATAATTACTGTTACCGATAACAATAGCAACACGGTTCTCTTTTTTCATTGTTTTGAGTGTTGGTGCTGCCCATATTGAGAGGATTAACAGTGATAAAATAAATGTTATACGAATCATAAGAGTGACTCCTTATTTATAAGAATTGCAAATATTCTAGCGCACTTTTCTTAAGGAAGATTAGAAAAAGTTATTGCTATGTTTCAGGTCGTTTTTTTGTGTGATGTATTAGTGTGTATTAAGGAGTGAGAAGAGTTGGTAGTGACCTCGAAAGGTCCCTACTGTTCGCTGTTTTCCTGGGTAAGGTAGATCCAGAAATCTTTATGACTTCTGCCTTGATTGAGAAAATAGAGTTGTAAAATAGTAACACGATAGAGTGTGATCCCCATCTTGGCAAAAGGAATCAAAAGTGTCAAGACCATCCATGAAGGCTGTTTTTTGTCACCTTTGGAGAGCATCATCTCCTGCATGCCGATATTGATACTGAGGTACCAGCCAAACATAAAAGAGAATAGAAAGTTCAAGATGATGCCAAAAAGTAAGATAGCAGCGAAGTCCTGTTCATATATGCCTGCGATCATAAGGTCTCCTCATAGGTTTTAATGGCCTCTTGCAAGATCTCGGTTGCAGAGGCTTTTGCTTCAAACCCTTTGATCTTAACCCATTTCTTCGGCTCAAGCATCTTATAGGTCTCAAAGAAGTTTTTTAACTTGTCAAGCGTGTGTTTTGGAATGTCGCTTAGATCATTTACTGCGTCGTAAGTCGGGTCGACCTTAGCAGTTGGGACCGCAAGAAGTTTTTCATCTATACCACTCTCATCTTCCATGATAAGGACACCTATAAGACGGCAGTTAAGAACAGAGCCTGCTTGCATAGGGTATTCGGTCAAAATCAGTATATCTGTAGGGTCACCGTCTTGAGATAGTGTTTTGTTGACAAACCCATAGTTCGCCGGATAAAACATGGCGGAGTGCATAACACGGTCCAATACAACAGCACCGCTCTCTTTGTCGATTTCGTATTTGATGTTTGATCCGTAAGGGATCTCAATGATCGCGGTTACGTTGTCTGGGTTTTCACCGTAACCGATCTTCTCTAAGTTCATTAAGCCTCCAATTGACTATGTTAGATTAGTTTAACCAAATGATACTCAATTTACTATTTATGCAGGGCTCTGTTTTGTGATGTCAGATAAGATTAAGGGGCCTTGAACGTTTTGCTTAATATTAATAAACAGCTGCCCACAAAAATCCTACTGTTATAGGGATAGAAAGTAACATTTGAGTAATATGTAAAAAGCTTTAAAGTGAGCATGTAATAGTTTAAAGGGCTTTGTACTAATATAAGCAAAATTCAGTGAAAAGGCCAAATATGGAAGTGAATTATATATTTGAAGGCTTGAAGATCATGCTGCTGGGTATGGGAACAGTTTTCTCATTTCTAGTGATCATGATCGTTATGATGAACATCATGTCCAAGATCGTACACCGTTTTTTTCCAGAGCCAAATGATGTTGACAACAATACATCACCGGCTATGGATAACAACGCTAAGAAAGTCGCAGCTATTACTGCCGCGATCATGCACCACAGACAAGTAAAATAAGGATAAAAATGGCTAAGAAGTTTATTGACATTATGGACACGACTTTCCGTGACGGATTCCAATCTGTTTTCGGCGGTCGTGTATTGATGGATGACTTTTTCCCTGCAGTAGAAGCAGCGAAAGAGGCAGGGATCACACACTTTGAATTTGGGGGAGGGGCACGTTTTCAGTCACTTTACTTCTATTTGAATGAAGATGCATTTACAATGATGGACCGTTTCCGTGAGATCGTTGGACCAGATGCAAACCTGCAGACACTTGCACGTGGTGTAAACACAGTTATGCTTGACACAGGTTCACGCGAACTGATCGACATGCACGCAAAACTGTTCAAAAAACACGGTACGACTACGATCCGTAACTTCGATGCATTGAACGATGTTGAGAACCTTAAGTACTCAGGTGAGCGTATCAGTCACCATGGTCTGAAGCACGAAGTCGTTGTAACGATGATGGACCTTCCACCAGGATGTCACGGTGCACACGATGTTGGCTTCTACGAGAAGACACTTCGCGAGATCCTTGACAGTGGAATTCCTTACGACTCTATCTGTTTCAAAGACGCTTCAGGTACATCTAGTCCGAAAAAGGTCTATGAGACGATCAAGATGGCACGCGGTCTTGTTCCTGAAGATACTCATCTTCGTCTTCATACACACGAAACTGCCGGTGTTTCGGTTGCAGCATATATGGCAGCTCTTGACGCTGGTATTGACGGTATTGATATGGCAGCCGCTCCAGTTTCTGGCGGTACGTCACAGCCAGACATCCTGACGATGCTTCATGCGACTAAGGGTATGGACTATGATCTTGGCGGTTTAGAGATTGACAAGGTCCTTACTTATGAGAAAGAGGTCCAATCTGCACTAAGTGATTACTTTATGCCACCGGAAGCGACAATGGTCTCTCCACTTATCCCATTCTCGCCAATGCCGGGTGGTGCGCTGACAGCAAACACGCAGATGATGCGTGACAACGGAATCCTTGAGCGTTTCCCTGACGTTATTGACGCAATGCGCGAAGTCGTTGAACGCGGTGGTTACGGTACATCTGTAACACCAGTTTCTCAGTTCTACTTCCAGCAGGCACTTAACAATGTTATGCAGGGCCCTTGGAAAGCTATCGCTCCGGGTTATGGAAAGATGGTTCTAGGTTACTTCGGTAAGACACCAGTCGCTCCGGATCCTGAGATCGTAAAGATCGCTTCTGAGAAGATGAACCTTGAGCCGACAACGAAGAAGGTTCTTGAGCTTACAGATGCAGATCCGACCAAGGCACTTGGACACTGGGAAAACATCCTAAAAGAAGAGGGCATTGAGACGACTGAAGAGAACATCTTCATCGCCGCAGCATGTCAAGAAAAAGGTATCGCATTCCTTAAAGGCGAAGCAGAAGTAAACGTACGTAAAATTTCAGATATTCAAACAGAGGAAACATCAATGGCAGCAGGTAACTATACAGTCGTAGTAGATGGACAGCAGTTCAGTGTTCAAGTAGCAGAAGGTTCAGGTGATATTCAAGTCGTAGCAGCAAATGGTGAGTCAGCGGCTCCAGTAGATGCAGCTACAGGTGTTGGAATCGACATCAAAGCACTTCTTCCGGGCGCAGTATGGAAAATCGTTGCTAATCCGGGTCAGAGTGTTGCTGAAGGCGATACGATCATGATCCTTGAGTCTATGAAAATGGAGATCGATGTTGTTGCTCCAAAAGGCGGCGTGGTCAAATCAATCAATGTCGCGGTCAATGACAAAGTGGTTGAAGGTCAACTAGTAGCAGTTATTGGATAATCAGATGAAGTCTTTAGTCCTTAAACTTTTTGCGATCGTGCTCTTCAGCATCTCGCTTCATGCGTCTGCTGCACATGAACCTGCGGCAGGTGCTGAGGCTTCTAGTACCTTCAAAGAAGAGACCTACAAGCCTCAGACTTTGGGTGAGATGACAGTTGGCTTTTTAAAGTCGACAGGTGTCTATGCTATTATCTCTCCGGATCCTGACGAGGTAAATTCTCACGGTGAAGCGATGAGTGATTTCCACAAGTCGTGGGGTCGTGTCTTGATGATCTTGATCACTTTTGTACTCTTTTACTTGGCAATTGCCAAAGGGTATGAACCACTGCTGCTCTTGCCGATCGCCTTTGGTGGTCTCTTAGCCAACATTCCAGTTGCTAACATTGCAGGGCCTCACGGCTTCCTGGGTGTTATCTATAACATGGGTCTGGCCAATGAGATGTTCCCGATCATCATCTTTATGGGTGTTGGTGCGATGACGGACTTTGGTCCGTTGCTCTCTAACCCTAAGACAGCACTGCTTGGTGGAGCGGCACAGTTTGGTATCTTCGGTACATTGGTTGGTGCGGTTGCACTTTCTCAGTACACAGATATGTTTAGCTTTACACTTCAGCAAGCTGCTGCGATCTCGATCATTGGTGGGGCAGACGGTCCTACTTCGATCTTTATTGCAACTAAACTTGCACCGGAACTGCTCGGTGCGATCGCTGTTGCTTCGTACTCATACATGGCGCTTGTGCCGATCATTCAGCCTCCGATTATGAAGGCGTTAACAAATGATGATGAGCGTAAGATCAAGATGGTGACACTGCGTCATGTTAGCCGTTTGGAGAAGCTTGTCTTCCCTGTTATGGTTCTTTCGCTTGCGATCATGGTCCTTCCAGACTCTACGCCGCTTATCGGTGCGTTTATGTTTGGTAACTTCTTAAAAGAGTCGGGTGTTGTTGAGCGTCTTAGTGATACACTTCAAAATGCACTTATCAACATTGTAACGATCTTCTTGGGTCTTGGTGTCGGTTCAAAACTGGCAGCAGATCAATTCTTAGTAATAGACACTCTTGCTATTTTGGTGCTTGGTCTTACAGCATTCTCAGTCGGTACTGCGGCGGGTGTTATTATGGCGAAGATCATGAACAAGTTCCCTGGAACAAAGGTCAACCCGCTTATTGGTTCAGCAGGCGTCTCTGCTGTTCCTATGGCAGCGCGTGTCTCTAACAAGGTCGGTATGGAATATGACCGTTCAAACATGCTTCTAATGCATGCTATGGGTCCTAACGTTGCCGGTGTTATCGGTTCGGCTGTTGCAGCCGGTGTTATGATCTCTATCTTCGGAAAGTAATTCTTCTTTAATCAAGATGGTGGATTCTCCCACCATCTACTCTATAAATAACCCTTTTTTACCATTTTTGTTACAAAGATAGACAAGTTTTAATGACTTAAGTTTCTAAAACATAAATTTATATTATGATAAATGTAATATCAACGTTATTGCGTATTTGCAATATATTAGGGAGTGCTTTATGTTCTGGTTAGCCTTTATTTCGATTATCCTGTTTATCATTTTTCTTATTGTTATTCTTATCTCTACCAGTAGAACTTCTACTGACAAAACACTGCGTGGTTTAAAAGATGAGCTCGATGCTAAAAATGAGACACTTAATAAGAAAAAACCAAAAGCCAAGAAGCGAGAGAAAAAAGCACCAAAAGAGCCTAAAAAAGTTGAAGAAAAAGCAGCTGTCGCTGTAGAGGTCATACCTGAGGCAGAAGAGCCGGTTGCTGTTAAAGAAGAGCTTCCTCAAGTAGTAGAACCTATTGCAGTTGAAGAAGTTATCGAAGAAGCTGTTGCGATTCAAGAGGAAGTGCCTCCAGCAGTTGAAGAGAGCTTTATAGAAGAAGAGCCTTCTGTCGTTGAGCAAGAACCTGAAGTCGAAGAAGAGCTGCCTGTAGTTGAACTAGAGCCATTTATACAAGAAGATGAACCTTTTATTGAAGAAGAGGTAGTCAAAGAGACTGCCGTTGAAGAAGTCATTCAAGCGCCAGAAATTACAGAGAGTATTGAAGAAGAACTAGCAGTAGTCGTTGAGCCTGAAGAAGCTATTGTTGAGGAAGTTGAAGAGAGAGTAGAAGTTGCTGTCGAGCCTGAAGAAGTTACTCCAGAACCAGTCGTTGTTGAAGAAGTTCAGGTTGAGCCAGAGCCGGAAGAAGATACTTATGATTATCAGGTCTTTGATAATGCACGTACTATGGAGGAGTTTGGACTCTCTAAAGAAGAGGCAGATGACTTTATTGTAGATCTCATCCAACAGATTGAAGATGAGATGCCAGGTCTT
>JAUVKK010000241.1 GCA_030596305.1 Helicobacteraceae bacterium
TTGGAGAGACTTTCGAAGTTTAAAATCATCCAGATGCAAGATAAGACGAGGATCCGGTGACCACCAAAGAATAGGATCACCCTTGGCATACCATGGAAATATTCCTTCTCTATAGGCCAAGTAAAGTCTTGAGGGGCTCAGGTCATCGCCGTAAGCAAGGATTCCATCCTCATTTGCTTCATTGGGATGGGGGAATTTTAGATTATAATCGAGCTTTTTGATCATTCACTAAAACTAAATGTAAGTTCTTTATCATAATCGACCATGACTTTACCACCGTGTTTAAGTGATCCAAACAGCATTTCATCGGTCAATCTGTCTTTGATACGCTCTTGAATAACACGCGAAAGCGGACGGGCACCCATGGCAATATCATAACCCATTTCAGCCAAATAGCCACGTACTTTTTCAGTGATCTCAACTACCACTTTTTTCTTAGCGAGTTGAACATTCAGTTCACCAATAAACTTGTCAACAATATCTTCAACAACGTCGATCTCTAACGGTGCAAACTCAACAACTGCATCCAGTCTGTTTCTGAATTCTGGTGTAAAGAAGGCTTTGAGCTCTTCTCCGCGCGAGAGTGCCTGGTCTGCGTTGAAGCCCATAACACTTGCTGCCTGTGCACCGACATTAGAGGTCATAATCAAAACTACATTTTTAAAGTTGGCCTTGTAACCGTTGTTGTCTGTCAAGGTGGCGTTGTCCATCACCTGCAGCAAAATGTTGACCAGGTCAGGGTGCGCTTTTTCGATCTCATCAAGAAGCAAGACCGTATAAGGGTGTTTACGGATAGCTTCTGTCAGTAGACCACCCTGCTCATACCCAACATACCCCGGAGGTGCACCGACCAGACGAGAGAGTGCATGTTTCTCCATATACTCACTCATATCAAAACGCTCAAAGTGGATACCCATCTCATCTGCAAGTGACTTGGCAAGTTCCGTTTTACCAACGCCTGTCGGTCCGGAAAAGAGGAATGAACCGATAGGCTTTTCACCTTCATTCAGACCAGCACGTGCACGTTTGATAGCAAGTGCCACTTTTTCAACCGCAGCATCCTGACCGATAACACGTTTTTTAAGATCTGCTTCAAGCGTCTCAAGTCGTGTTGTATCATCTTCACTCATACGTGATGTCGGTACACCTGTGATCTTGGAGATCACCTTCTCAATGTCGTGTGGTGTCACCGTTTGACGTTTTTTCTTACTGAGATGAAACGATGCCCCCGCCTCATCAATCAGATCAATAGCAACATCCGGTAAAAACCGGTCATTGATATACTTCTTAGAGAGCTCTACTGCCGCATGCAATGCTTTGTCTGTATACTTGAGCCCATGATGTTCTTCATATTTTGAACGAAGACCTTTTAAGATCAGTACGCTGTCTTTAAGTGATGGCTCGTCCACGTCGATACGGGTAAATCTGCGACTTAATGCCCTGTCTTTTTCAAAGGCATTTCTATGTTCAGCAAAAGTTGTTGCACCCATACATTTAAGCTCACCAGAGGCGAGAGCAGGTTTAAGTTGGTTAGAGGCATCCATACTGCCGCCGCTGACGGCACCGGCACCAACCAGAGTGTGAATCTCATCGATGAAGAGAATAGCATCTTTAGTTAATTTAAGTTCATCGATCACGCCCTTAAGACGCTTCTCAAAGTCACCGCGGTACTTTGTTCCTGCCAGCATCGCTGAAAGATCAAGTGCAAAGATCGGAGCGGCATGAAGGATCGCTGGTACGTCATCTTCGCTGATACGCAGTGCCAGACCCTCAGCAATAGCTGTCTTACCAACACCTGGTTCACCGACAAGCAGCGGATTGTTTTTCTTACGGCGGCAGAGTGTCTGAACAACACGTTCGATCTCATCTTTCCGGCCGATTACAGGATCGATCTTGCCCTCTTTTGCCTTGTTGACCAGGTTGATCGTGTATTTGTCAAGATAACTCTCTGTCTCATCACCTGTTGTCGTTGCCGTATCAACATCCTGATGCGAGATCACCTCTAAGACATCCACACGGGAGATCTCCTGGTCTTGTAAAAGAGCAATGGCAAAGGTATGTTCTTCTTCAAATACAGCTGCCATCAGGTCACCCACCTCAGCCTGCTCTTTTTGTGCACTCTGAATATGTTTGATCATCGTGTCGATCATACGCGAAAGGGCAACTGTCTCAAAAGGTTCCTGGTTAATATCTTCCGGCAACGATTGCATCGTCTCACTCAAGTAGTTCGCTGCTGCCTCTCTCATAGTCTCAACATCACCGCCGCACTCTTTAATAATAGCAATACCCTCTTTTGAGCCCAAAAGAGCAAAAAAGACATGTTCGATTGTCAAATATTCATGACGCTGATCTTTAGCATAGATAAGCGCTTTTTGGAA
>JAUVKK010000013.1 GCA_030596305.1 Helicobacteraceae bacterium
GTGAAGACTACTCCTGTCTGCCGATAGGCGGAAGTTTTTTTTATGCCAAGAAAAAAATCTTAAAATCAAAGGTCTATACGGTACAGAACCCAAAACTTCCCTTTGCGGCAGTTCATGGTGATCCTGACCTGGTTAAAAATGGGGTTGCCCGTTTTGGCCCGACAGCCTTGGCCCTGCCAAAACTAGAGCGTTACAAAGCAAGCCACTTTATGGACTTTTTACACTCACTCAGTCCTGATGAGGCCGTGTTGAAAGTCTTTTATGACCTGCTGAAAGATGATGACATACGAGACTACATCTTTAGGAACTTCATCTATGAGATCCCGGGAATACGACGAAAAGAGTTTGTTAAAGAGCTTAGAAAGATTATCCCGAATATTAAAGCAGACGAGATAGAGTTTGCTGAAAATATCGGCGGTCTTCGTCCGCAGGTCATTGACAAGGTCAAAAAAGAGCTTCTGCTGGGTGAGGCAAAAATTGAGACAGACATCGGGATTATCTTCAATATGACACCCTCACCGGGTGCAACCAGTTGTTTGGGTAATGCCGAAGTGGATACAAAACTGATCTGCAGCTATTTAAAACAGGAGTTTTATAAAAAGAAGTTCAAAGATGAACTTGAGTAGCATCTGTTTTATGCATAACCATTAAAGTTACCCTATGAATAAAATACGATTATTTGCACTTTTTCTTGCTTTTTCAGTTGTTATAGCGTTCTTCTTTCGATTAGACACATCGTCTGTTAAGACACAAAAACTGGGTTCAGATGCTGTGGTTCTAGCCTTTGGCGACAGTATCACTTACGGTTACGGAGCAGTCACTCAGGCTTATCCCGTACAGCTTCAAACACTTATCGGACGTAAGGTGGTCAATGCAGGTGTCTCGGGAGAGGTCTCATCTAGTGGACTAAAACGATTGCCAAAACTGCTTGAGATGTACCATCCTTCACTGGTGATCCTCTGTCACGGCGGCAATGATATTTTACGGCGCTCTTCAAAAGAGAAACTAAAAGCCAACCTGGTTGCGATGATACAGCTTTCACAAAAGAGAGGGGCGCAGGTTTTACTAGTCGGTGTTCCGGGGTTTGGTCTTTTAGGCCTCTCTACCGTTTCGCTTTACGAAGAGGTGGCCGTTGAGCAAAATGTTCTTTATGAGGGGGCTGTTCTTGAGACCATAGAGAATGAGGCTTCACTCAAAAGTGATCAGATACATCCTAATGGTTTGGGATATGGTTTAATGGCTGAGGCTTTTGCTCAGCTGTTACGTGAGAGCGGCGTGTTATAAGAGGGCTGCTAAGTCGTGCAAGGTCTTAATACGGTGGGTGGCATCGCTAAAATCATGGGTAACAGTAAAATGATTGTGGACAATAACACACTCAATACCTGCGTTCACGGCTGAGCGAAGGCCGCGCTGTGAGTCTTCGATAACGATTGCTTCGTGTCTTTCCCCTCCAAAGTGTTCAAGCCCTTTTAGGTAAGGGTCAGGATGAGGTTTGGAACGTCCGTACTCGCCGCTGCAGAGTGCAAACTCCATATGTTCAGTGATGCCGCGTTTGGCATGGATAAGTTCAAAGTCCTCACGACGGGCTGAGGTGATAATACCCATACGATACTTATCTTTCAGTGCAGCAAGTACCTCTTTGACCCCATCAATCGTTATATCTTCTGTATGCAAGTAGTGTTGATAGAGTTCATTGCGTTTGTTACGGGCCTCTTCAACACTATAACTGTCAAAGCCCTGTTCCTCTGCCAGTAAAAAAGCACTTTTTCCGTTGACCATGATGTCGCGGTAGTGCTCTTCATCCAGGGTGATTCCCATAGTTTTTAGGATCTCAACGTTGGCAGTAAAGTACCACTGTTCGGTCTCTACCAGTACGCCGTCGTTATCAAAGAGTATGTATTTTTTCATGGGCGAATTATAACAGACAAAGAGACTCTCTTTCCCCTCCTGTCATTCCTCTTAAGATGGGAATCTATAATTTTTTTAGTCTTTATATTCACATTGAATTTTAGACTTTCTTGACAGCCCTTTCTCTTTTTACGCCACAAAAAAGAGAAACAGAAAAAGCTCTCGAAACGGCTGCGGGGTCGGTAGCTACCGACTACCTTCCTTCCACTCTCTCTTCGCTAAAAACGACAAAACTCCCTACGGTCAGACAATGCCGTTTTCTTAACGCTCATCACTCACTGCAGTCAGCCCTGTAGATGTTTCGAAAAAAGAGCAAGCGGTAACGCATCTATGTATGTTAAAGCTTGCGCTTTAATCCCTATTCGAATAAATTCTCAGCAGATAGTACGTGAGCCGCATCAATTTAAAGAACAGTGCATTGACTGCTTTAGAGATTAAGAGTTAACGTCTAGCAAACAGCGTCTCTCTTTTTTTCTCGAAAACTATTTCTCTGACGCGACAGAGAAAAAAAGTTCGGACAATCACGATAATAAAGGCGAGGGAGCTAGATATTGAGACAAAAGAAAGGAGAATCAGTAGAAAGAGATTCCCAAATTAAAGTGGGCATACAAGTAGATTAGCGATTCACCACCAAGGTATCAGCGATCATATCATGCAGTCCCTGCTTGTTTTTTGTAAATGCAGCCATAATAAAACCGATCATCAAAATACTAGAGAGGTATTTAGAAAAGTAACGGATGGTTGCCTGGGCAAAACTTAGGCGACTGCCATCTTTACCGGTGACATAGATGCCCAAAACACGTTTGCCAAGGGTGGCCTGCTGTTTACTGCTCTCCTGGATAGCAAAATAGAGCCAGACAATAACAACATTGATGAGCATACCGAAGTTACTTATTTTGGCGATCATTTCAGGTTCTGACAGCATACCGCCGATAAAAAAGCCGAGAAAAAACATTAAAACGAAGGCAAAAAGTGACAGTAAAAAAGAGTCTATAAAGATCGCGGCAAAGCGTTTCCAAAAACCGGCATTGTTCATTTGGTTATCCTGTGTTTGATTTCATCATATTATACATAAGAATAATAAATAGTTATACGAATTTACATCATCAGAAATCTTCTTTCAATTATCACTCTTTTTCAACAAAAATGAATGATATTTTGGCAATAATCTTTAACATTTTGTAGTAAAAACTACAGCATGGAAAGCGCTATAATCTAGGTTAATCGTCAGGATAAGCGTTACCCATACGAATTTATAAATTCAGGCAAAAATATGACAACAATCAACAGAAAAAAGATCTATAACCCAGAGTCAACTGAACACGTTAATGATCGTAAGATCTTTGGCGGTAATCCTACGGGTATCTTTGAACTTAACAACATCAAGTACCAGTGGGCGTACAACCTTTGGGAAGTGATGTTGAACAACACCTGGTTCCCTAAAGAGGTCGATATGACCCGTGATACCAATGACTATAAAAACCTGACAGAGGGTGAGAAAGCAGCCTACGACAAGACACTTTCACAGCTGATCTTTATGGACTCACTGCAGACTAACAACCTTATTGATAATGTTAATCCGTATGTGACATCACCGGAGATCAACCTTATCTTGGTGCGTCAGTCGTTTGAAGAGGCGTTACACTCTCAGTCTTACGCTGTTATGGTCGACTCTATCTCTCAGAATTCTGAAGAGATCTATGAGCTTTGGCGTACGGACATGATGTTGAAGGCTAAAAATGATGCGATTGCGATCAAGTACGAAGTTCTTGCGGAGAACCCGACAGATGAGAACTTCTTAAAAGCATGTTTTGCCAACCAGATCTTAGAAGGTCTCTATTTCTACAGCGGTTTTGCCTATATCTATACACTGGCACGTTCAGGCAAGATGCTTGGCTCTGCACAGATGATCCGTTTTATCCAGCGCGATGAAGTGACCCACCTTATCTTGTTCCAAAACCTAATCAACTCACTTCGCCGTGAGCACCCTGAACTATTTACACCGGAACTTATAGAAGATGTGTATGATATGTTTAGAGAGGCGGTCAAGCTTGAGGTCTCATGGGGTAAATATATCACTCAAGGGCAGATACTCGGTCTTACGGACGATATCATCGAACAGTATATTCAGTTCCTTGCTGACGAGCGCCTTCGTGCTGTTAAGCTTGAGCCTCTCTACAATGTGACGAACCCTATTAAGTGGGTAGATGACTTTGCTTCGTTTAACGACCAGAAGACCAACTTCTTTGAAGGTACAGTTGCTAACTACTCTAAAGGGTCTTTAGACTTTGACGACTTTTAAAGAGCGTCCGCTCTGCTCTCTTTCTTTTGTTAGTGAAAACAACAGCTATGAAGAGAACCTTTCTTCTCTACTCTCTCTGATTAAACAAGCTCCCTCCAATGCAGTCGTAGTTATTCCTGAACTTGCTATCACCAACTTTGATTATGATAATTTTGAGAGGGCGGCAGACTATGCGGCTGTTATAACAGAGGCTTTATTGAAGGCTTCTGGTGAGCAGATAATTGCTGCAACGATGATAGAGAGACGTGAAGACGGCAAGATCTATAATGTAGCCAAGGTTTTTCACAGAGGTGAAGTTGTGCATAAACAGGCGAAAGTCGAGCTTTTCAAATTTGGCGGCGAACATGATTATTTTACTGAAGGAAGAGAGAACGAGATCACTCTTTTTGAGGTTGACGGAGTGACATTTGGGCTGCTTATCTGTTTTGAAATACGGTTTAAACAGTTTTGGAAGATACTTGAGGGTGCTGACATCTTGTTAATACCGGCACAATGGGGTAAACTACGCACACAAAATTTTGTCTCACTCACAAATGCACTGGCTATCATCAACCAGTGTTATGTGGTTGCATCGGACACTAACAACAGTGATACCACAGGAATGAGCGGGGTCATCACGCCGTTTGGTGAAGAGATTCGAAACGGTGAAAGACTCTGTTTGACAGAGTTATATAAAGAAAAAGAGGTGCGTAAAATGCGCCGATATTTGGATGTAGGTATATCTTGATCGATAAAATAACAGCAATTAAAACAAAACGTATGGCCGATGAGATCGACAGCGTCTTTGAACTCTCTCCGAATGTCAAAGAGGCCATCATCAACACCAACCGTGAAAAGTTTGTTCCTATGGCTATGCGCCAACATGCTTATAAACTGGATGCTCTGCCGATAGGTGCACAACAGTGGATCTCATCGCCGCTTACAGTGGCTAAGATGACAGAATACCTTGAACCAGAAGGTGCTGACAGGGTCCTGGAAATAGGCTGTGGAAGCGGTTATCAGGCAGCCGTCCTTTCACATCTTTTTCGCGGGGTCTTTTCGGTAGAGCGGATCGAACCTCTGCTCGTTGAAGCGAAACAGCGTTTTCGTGAACTGGGTATCCAAAATGTCCACACACGCACCGATGACGGTCAAAAAGGGTGGATCCAGTATGCACCGTATGACCGTATTCTCTTCTCTGCGGCACCGACACATATACCTCAGGTTCTTATTGATCAGTTGGTACCGCGGGGTATCATCGTCGCACCGATGGAAAAAGAGGGCAAGCAGGTGATCACCCGTTTTGTCAAGGTTGGTGAGGAGTTGATAGAAGATGAGTTGGAGTCTTGTGTTTTCGTTCCTGTTTTAGATGGTGTGCAACGCTAAAACACTTTATATCACTTTTTTCACAGCTCGTTGTTTCAGTTACTATAAGGTAATATAATTAGATAAACATTTATGAGGGCATAATGATGAAGAAGTATTCTCTGCTTATCTTTTTTTTTCTTTTTTCACATCTGACGCTCTTTGCTACAACCCCCTATAACCTGGAAGGGATCAAGGCGTTAAACGTCTTGGTACTTGATCAAAGCGGAACCACCTCCCCTCAACTCCAAGAGAGACTGTCAAAAGCGTTGAAAAGCAAGCTTGAGGCCAATGGTATCGAGAGTAAAAAAGACGGTGTCGGTGCCCTGTTTGTAAAGATAACCTCGACTAAAGTCGGTAAAGTAACGGTTGCCTACATCAACCTTGGCATCGGTGAAGAAGCAGAGATAGTTCGTTCATCCAAAGTCAAAAGTTTTGTGCTGACCTACAGCTTTGATGATATGATCGAGAGTGAAAATGCAGATGCTGATGTCTATGACTCGGTGATGAATTTTTTGATCGAAGAGTTTTTGGAGCAGTATCATGAAGATAATGAAGAGTAAGGGTCTGCGATGAGCATACAAAACATGTGGAATGAGAAGTTCTCAAGAGAAGGGTTTTTATATGGTAAAGAGCCTAATGCCTTTTTAGCGAACAATGAGCACCTTCTAAGCCCAAACAGCAAGGTTTTGATGTTGGGTGAAGGTGAAGGTAGAACAGCGTGTTATATGGCGTTTAATGGCCATGAAGTGGCTGCTTTGGATGCATCTGATGTTGGCTTGGATAAAACAAGAGCGTTAGCAAAAGAGGCCGGTGTTGAGATCGAGACCATACATGCTGATCTGAGTGAGTGGCGGAGCGAGCAGAAGTATAACGGGGTGTTGACCTCATTTTTACATCTGCCGGAGCCATTGCGAACAGAGGCTTTCTCTCATGCTTTGGACACGGTGGAGAGCGGCGGCTATTTTATGGGGGAGTTTTTCTCTCTGAAACAGCTTTCTCGGGACTCAGGCGGTCCAAAGATGCCTGAGCTGCTCTACACACTTGAGTCCGTTGAAAAGATCTTTGATCGTGATGATGTGAAGATCATCAAACTTGAGGAGTGTGTTGACCACCTCTCAGAAGGCAGCGGACACCAGGGTGACGCAGAACTGATCCGTGTGATCGCACAAAAACTATAGGAAAAAACCATGAGTAAGCCATTTATTGAACTACCGACATTGACACTAAAAGCACTTTTTGAGAACAGTATAGAGAGTTATGGTGATAAGCTGGCCATGCGTGTTGTCGACGAGGAAGGTATGAGCTATGCAGAATTTGGAGCGAAGGTCAAAGAGGTTCAGTCAATGCTGCTCGACTATGGAGTCCGTAAAGGTGACAAAGTCGCGATCTACAGTACCAACACGCCGAACTGGCCGGTGGTCTATTTCGCTGTGACGACCATGGGTGCTGTCATCGTCCCTATTTTACCGGACTTTCACACCTCTGAAGCGATGCACATTGCTGAACACGCTGAATGCAAGGCAGCCTTTGTATCGCAAAAACTGTTCGAGACGATGTTGGACGAGATACAGCCGCCAGAGATGAACCTTCTTGTTGTGCTTGATGACTTAACGATCCTGGAAAAGTTGTCTACGCGTTCAAAAGTCGAGAAGGTGATGCAAAAAGGTGGGGACCAGCTTAACAAAGCAATGGAAAAGCTTGGAAAAGATAGTTATGAAGTAGGCGAAGAGGACCTTGCTGCCATTATCTACACCTCCGGTACAACAGGCAGCTCCAAAGGTGTTATGCTGACACATAAAAACCTCACTTTTGATGCATCAGCCGGTCAATACCTTGTCGATATCTTTCCCGAAGACCGTTTTCTCTCTATTTTGCCTCTTGCACATACCTATGAGTGTACGGTAGGGATGATCATTCCTATTTTAAACGGTGCATCGATCCACTACATCACCAAACCGCCAACCCCGTCGATCCTGATCAAAGCTATGGGCAAGGTCCACCCTACTTTTATGTTGAGTGTCCCTCTTGTTATTGAGAAGATCTATAAAAACAAGATTCAGCCAAACTTCCAGAAGAACTTCCTGATCCGTTCGCTTTATGCCGTTCCGTTTGTACGTAAAAAGCTGAACAAAATAGCGGGTAAAAAACTGATGGAGACCTTTGGAGGCGAAATCAAGTTCTTTGGTGTCGGCGGAGGCGGGATCTCTCCCCACGTTGAGTTCTTTTTACGTGAGGCAGAGTTTCCATACTGTATCGGTTACGGCCTGACAGAGACGGCACCGCTGTTAGCAGGAACAAATCCAAGTCTTACCAAGTATAAAGCGATCGGTCCTATTATTCCCGGTGTTGAAGCAGAACTTCGTGACAAAAATGCAGATGGAAGCGGTACCTTGTGGGTCAAGGGTGCCAATATTATGAGAGGGTATTACAAAGATCCGGAAAAGACTGCTGAAGTGATCGACGAAAACGGCTGGTTCAACACCGAAGATATCGGCTATTTTGACGAAGATGGTTACTTCTTTATGAGTGGGCGTGCAAAAAACATCATTGTAGGTGCTTCAGGCAAGAACATCTACCCAGAGCAGATAGAAGCAGCTATCAATGCACATGAACTTGTCGCTGATTCACTTGTATATGACGATAATGGCACACTTGCCGCAAGGATCTATCTTGATCCTGAGAAATTGGGTGCTTATTTTGGAGTGACTTCCAAATCTGAGACTAAGATGCAAGAGAAGATCCAAAAACTTTTAGAAGAGATCCGTCTGGGTGTCAACGAGAATGTCTCCTCTTTCTCACGTATCCGTAAAGTCATTGAGCAGCGCGAAGAGTTTGTCAAAACACCGACCAAGAAGATCAAGCGTTACCTATACGTAGAGGCAAAGAAAAAGTAGTGCCGAAGTCGATTCTTTTTGTCTGTCTGGGCAATATCTGCCGCTCTCCGCTGGCAGAAGGCATTGCCAAGCAGATCGCTGACAAACGCGGTTTGAATATAAAGATCGATTCATGTGGAACAGGAAGCTGGCATGTGGGTGAAGCCCCGTGTGACGACGCTATACGCGTTGCTAAAGAGCACAGCTTGGACATATCAATGCTGCGCGCCAGACAAGTTACAAAAGATGATCTTGCTAGGTTTGAGCTTGTTATTGCCCTCGATGATAAAAACCTGCATGATCTTCAAGTAATGGGCGGACAAAACATTTACAAACTAGGCAGTTACGGTTATAACAACGAGGATGTCCCTGACCCTTACTTCTTTCCCGGTTATGAAGGGTTTGACAAGGTCTATGAGATGATCGAGACTTGTGTGACTAACTTGTTAAATGAGAAGCGTTAAGATTAGCTGTTCTCTACTCTCTACCCTTTTCTAGCATATCTTTTTATTCCTACACTATTTCCACATTTTTATCTTTTACACTTCTTCTACAAACAAAATAGAAGGGTCTGTTATGAAACATGCATATTTGACAAAAGAAGAGATCGGTAGTGCGTACCAACTTGGTGGGATTACGGTTAGAGAGGTCTGTTAGTAGACCTGGAACGATGTGCTATGAGAGCACAAGCCTTGGTTCATGCAGCCGCAAAACAGAATGCATCAAAGGAGATATTATGAAACATATGTATCTAACACAAGAAGAGATCCATAAGTCATTAGTAGCCGGTAAAATTACCTATAAAAAAGCGTTTGAATTAACAGCTGTTTTAGAGAAATGTGCCAAATCTTTAGCTGTACGTCATGGTAACGTGATACTTCACAAAGTTGCTTAGCGGCTCAATTAGTACTAAAAGGGCGCTCTTCATATTTAAGAGTTGTCCCTATAAGATAAAGGCCGGCACTTTTTATAGCTTCCATGGAGTTATAGTTGCCAACGCCGACAGCGCAGGTATCACCTTCAAATAGAATACTTACTCCCTCACTCATATCCACTAACGAAAGTTTATCGTCTTCGATCAGGTGTGCATCACTGACCCCATCGACTTCAAACGCGATATTGATCCAGTCATACCCACGATTTTTGTCTTGAACAGAGAGTTCAATGGTAAAGTTCAGAGGGGAGTTCATGGTTACTGTATAAAGTTCACCATCGATGGCGTTATCAATACGTGTTAATAGTTCAGGGGTTTTGTTAGCGAGTAGAGGTTTCATGAGATTCACCTGTTAGGATAAGTTGCAATACTGTCATTCCTGCATAGGCAGGAATCAACGAGTTACTTGTGTCATACTATTAAGTTATTCAATTACGTTAGAACTGCTGACCGTTTTTACTGACAGCCTACACACTCCATTGAGCGGTCTTCAACATCATTGTTAGCTTCTGGTGATTGTGAACGCAGGTAGTAAGTCGACTTGATACCCAGTTTCCATGCCAGCATGTAGATGTCGTTCAGGTACTTACCGCTTGCTTTATCAAGGGTGATAAAGATGTTAAGACTCTGTCCCTGGTCGATCCACTTTTGACGGATTGCACCGGCTTTGATAAGGATACGCTGATCAAGATCATAAGCCGGTGTATAGTAAGACCATGTCTCAGGGCTCAATTTAGGCACAACAACAGGAATCAGACCACTAAGGTTCTCTTCGTACCATTTACGCTTATAAACAGGCTCTATGGCTTGTGTAGTACC
>JAUVKK010000165.1 GCA_030596305.1 Helicobacteraceae bacterium
ACGGGTGAAAAGATGAGCAGATCTGATGATGCTTCGTCAGTAAAGTGGCTTCTTGAAGAGGGCTTTTTACCATCAGCGATCATCAACTACTTGATCCATATCGGCAACAAGACACCAAAAGAGATCTTTACACTAGAGGAAACTCTTGAGTGGTTTGATCTTAAAAACATCTCAACGTCCCCTGCCCGTTTTGACATGGATAAGTTAAAGTCTATCAATGGTCAGCACCTACGTAACATGGACGCTAAAGAGCTCTCTCGTTATGTTGGCTTTGCAGATGAGTCGATTGGTAAGATCGCTAAGATCTATCTTGAAGAGGCGCGTACACTTAAAGAGCTTCGTCCTAAGATGGAAGCTCTTTTTGCAGAGAAAGTCATTCCTGAAGAGTTTGCTGAACAAGCAGAGATCATGCGTAAAGTGATCATAGCTGCACCACATTTTGATGAATTTTATGATTTCAAAGCCTACATCATGAAAGAGAGCGGTCTCAAAGGTAAAGACTTCTTTAAACCGCTTCATCTGCTTCTGACAGGTGCCGGTAATGGTCCTGAAGTCGCTGACCTCTATGTCTATCTTAAAGACTACCTTGGGGAGATCGTTAAATGAGCGCCTTAGCTAGTATTATCGTGGGCATTGGCGGTATTGTTCACTCGCTGCTGACGATCTATATCTGGGTCATCATCATCGCTGCCCTACTCTCATGGGTGCGTCCTGATCCTTACAATCCGATCGTACAGTTTTTAACACGTATCACAACGCCGGCATATCAGCTTGTTCGTCGCATCATGCCGACAACGTTTAATGGTATTGATCTTGCACCGCTTATCATTATCATCGGGCTGCAGGTGAGCGATATTATCCTGATCACTCTCCTTAATGCGTTAGCGTCTTCATTTTGATGCGACCACTTCTACTTTTACTGCTAAGTCTTTCGCTTTTTGCGGAGGTGGCTCTTGAAGATATCAACACAAAACCAAGCTCTCTGGCAAAAAACTTTATGATCTGGCGATTTCTGCATCAGGACATCACACCGGCCCAGGCTGATGAGGCCTTTTACCAATACAGAGATGTTAACAATCGCCTTTTTAAAGCGTATGCTAAAAAGTCAGACCGTGAAGAGGTCCAATATACAGCGGAATGTCTCTCCCTGCCGACAAAACAGCTGGTGAAGAGTAATGATCTCTCTTGTGTAAAGATGGCATTTTCACCCTATAAGGCCTCTGTCATGGGTGAAGATGATCGAAATCGTCTGGCGAGACTGCTGGACAAAGAGAAGACCTACACCTGGATCGAGATGATGGATGATCTGCTTCAGACAAAACGTATAACGGACCTGCGACAGTACAAACCATCGACCTTTATGTACCTCTTTTTGAGTGCAGGTATGAAGTTTCGACAAGGTCACTTGAACCGTGCACTGCCGTCTACGTACCTTAAAGAGATGAAAAAGCACTGGGGGTTTAAACGCTTTGTTATTTTGGTTGTGACGGATAGCCGGTACGGTAACCTGCAAAAAGAGCTGTTGAAAGTCGATGCAAGTGTAAAACTACACTCTGAGACCCATTTCTACTTGGCGATGAATGCGATCGAACATGATCAAAATGAAAACGCACTCGCACACCTGAAAAAAGCACACAAGCTGGCGTATTATCGTTCACATAAAGATAAGATGATATTTTGGCAGTACCTGATCACTAAAGATAAAAAGTTGTTAGAGACTCTGGGTGAGAGTATTGACATCAACATGTACGCTCTCTATGCCAAAGAGAAGTTAGGTATTGAAGTGACCAACTTCTATACAAAGCTGCCGACCTATGAAAACAACACGACCAAGGCAGACCTGACGGATCCTTTTGTCTGGAACGAACTGTTGATAGAGATCAGAGGGACACCCAAAGGGGAGTTACAGACGCTTGCAGATAAGTATGCCAACGAAGAGATGCTCCCTCTTCACTCGTTTATCTATGAGAAGGCCTCTGGTTACAAAGAGATGGGTTACATCATGCCTTATGACAAGTACATGCAAGACCTCTCTAATGAAGATAAGGCGATCTACTATGCACTGATGCGTCAGGAGAGCCGTTTTATCCCTGCGGCACTGTCACGTTCGTACGCCCTTGGTCTAATGCAGATGATGCCGTTTTTGGTCAAGGCCTTGGATAAGGGTTTTAAAGAGAAACGCCATTCATTTGAGGAGATGTTTGATCCTGAAAAGAACATCACTTACGCTAAAAAGCATATTGCCTGGCTGCAGAAGAGTCTTTATCACCCTGTATTGATGGCTTATGCTTACAATGGCGGTATCGGTTTTACCAAGCGTTACATTACAAAAGATAACTGTTTTACCGACGCCAAATACGAGCCGTTTATGAGTATGGAGATGATGGCCAACTCTGAGAGTCGTGAGTACGGTAAGAAGGTGTTGAGCAACTATGTGATCTATAAAAAGATCCTGGGCGAAAAGGTCTCTATTCTTGCTCTGTTTGATAAGTTATCACAGCCCGCTCAGTGCGATCGCTTTCGAGTACCAAAACAGGCTTCCCGCTAGGAAGTTTGTATCGGACATAATAGTAACGGTTCCAGCTGTTGTTGAGAGGCATCATATCCACCATAAGATCTTCACTGTCCAACTCTTGAGACGCTACTGCATTTTCAGCGTTTAACAGTACAACATAGTCGTGCTTGTCTAGAGTTTTACTTCTGGCAAAATGTAGAACACTGCTCTGATCCGGGTTATAAAAAGAGATCAGAAAATGGGCAAGGCCATCTGTGTAGTTTGGATAGACCTCATTAAGGTAGATCGATCCCAAGATGATCTCACTTTTGTTGTCATCATTAAGCAGGCGCACATTTTTATAACTGGTTGCCGCCTTTTCGCTCTCTTCTGAGAGTGTATAATGCTCAAAATGGCCGCTGCATCCGCTGAATATTGAAAATGATATGGCAAAAAGTATGATGAGCTGTTTCAAATAAAAACCTATAGATTTATGATTAGCAGAGTATAACCTATTCACCATGAAACTCCCTACTGTCAGGGCCTATACACTTATTCAACAGATTTTTACTGACATTTGTCTATAATCACTTAAAATTATGGGCACGCTTATGCCTTAAATATGGATATACATTTGCGAAAACGTTTAGCAGTAGCTTTTACCGGTCCCTCGAACAGTGGCAAGACGACACTTATATTGAAAGTGGCCAGAAAACTGATCCATGAACACAAGATGGAAGTGGCGATCATTAAACATGATCCAAAAGACAAGGCACGATTCGACACACCGGGTAAAGACAGTTACAAGTTTACTGATACCGGTGCCAAGGTCGTTGTGACATCACCAAACAAAACAACCTA
>JAUVKK010000093.1 GCA_030596305.1 Helicobacteraceae bacterium
TTAACCGTATAGTCATTATATTCATACTGCGATTTATAGATCGAGAAGTTCCCACTGAAATCACTGTCATTCAGACGCGGATTTGAGATATTAAACGAGTAGTTTTTTGTCAGTTGAGAGTGCTCTACTTTGACCCCGACATTGATACCGGAACCAAAGATATTACGATCATTAACACCTACGCTGATCAGAATACCGCCGTATGAGCCGTAACCACCACCAAGCTGGATATTACCCGTCGGTGCCTCTTTGACCTTAACGACAAGGTCCATTGTCTTTTCGTCTATACGTTTCTCTTCTATGGTCGAACTCTCAAAGAAACCGGTGCGGCCCAGCGCATTTTTAGAGTCACTCAAGTCTGTCAGGTTGTAACGTTCACCCGGCCCAAGATAGAGTTCACGACGAATAATACGGTCAAGGGTGCGTCCGTTTCCGGCAATGATCACATTTCTGATGTAGACCTTTTCACCCGGAGTAATACGAAAAACGACTTCAACCGTTCTGTTCTCTTTATCTTTGCGAAGATCTGGAACGACCTGCACAAATGCGTAACCAAGGTCGGCGATCTTGGTCTTAATACGATCAGCATCTTCACGGAAAGTCTTGATGTTAAAAGGTTCTTGTACTTGAAGTCCTACAACTTCACGTAAGATCGCTTCATCAATGACCTGCTTGCTCTGTGAAAGAACAATGCCGCTTACACGATAGACATTACCTTCACTGAACTGATAGCTCATCTGTGCTGTATATGAGTCAAAGTCTACACGGACGAAGGGTTCATCGATCTTGGCATCAAGGTAACCGTGCTGCATGTATACATCACGAATACGAAGCGGATCATATCCCAGCTCCGCCAACTGCATCTTACCATCGTTACGGCCCCAGAACCAGCCTATAGACTGACGTGCTTTATTGGCGATCTGCGCTTCGAAGATCTCTGTTTCCAAACCTTCATTACCAGAGTACTGCAGCTCTTCAATAGTGATCGTCTCACCCTCATTGACCTTAAACTCTACCGCGACACTGCCGTTGTCAAGGTACTCCGTCTCGATCTCAACAACAGAGTCGATCTTTCCCTCTTGAGAGAGTGCTCCGATAATACGTTTTTTAGCTGCTTCAAGACGCTTTTCGTCATAAAGCGCCCCTTTTTTGATCTGCAGAAGTGACTCTTGGATCTCTTTGTCACTCTCTTTCCATCCACTCATCTTGATCTTGGAGATAATCGGTTTTTCGACAAAGTGAAAGGTGAGAACACCATTCTCTTCATCAGCCCAGATATCCGTAAAGTAGCCCTGTTTGAAAAATGTCTTAATACTCTCATCGACCTGTTCGATCTCAAGCTCATCACCGACTCTGAGTTTGAGCATACTTTTAGCAATTGACTCGGAGATATGGACCATACCGACAAACTTAATCTCAGTGATCGGTGCAGCAAACAGTGGCAGTGATAATAAGAGCGCCGAAACGGCTTTAAAAAGCTTCATCAATATCTTTCATCAGTATCTCTAAAAAAGATTGCCCGGGGCACTGCTTTTTAGAAACACTCATCTTGCAATTTTAGGCTGTGATTTTAACAGTTGAACCATTAATATTGGGTAAATAGAGACCATGAATTGAGGATTTCTAAGATATTTGTTCAGAGGTTTCCGTTATCATTATGCACGACAAGACCCCTGCACAATAGTCACTGTTTTTTTGTGTCTATTTACAGTGGTCTTTTTATACGTATATAATTTAAAAAGTACAGAGGATTAGAATGAAAATCGGTATTGTCGGATTAGGATTAATGGGGGGTTCGCTAGCACTCAGCCTGCGTAAACTCTCCTTTGTCTCTAACATCTACGGACTTGATCATAATGTAGAACACCAAAAAGAGGCAATTCGTCTTAACCTGGTAGAAAAACTCATCGAGTTTGATGAACTCTGCAGACTTGATGTCATCATACTGGCCATTCCGGTCAATGGTGTTATCAAGAGCCTTCAATCTCTTGATAACAAGATCTCAGAAACCACAACGATCATCGATCTGGGAAGTACCAAAGAGATCATCGTCAATGCCGTACCTTCTAGTATCCGCAAAAACCTTGTTGCTGCACACCCGATGACAGGAACTGAGCATAATGGGCCATCCGCTGCATTTGAAGGGCTCTACAAAGACCAGGTCGTCGTTCTTTGTGACCTTGAAGATTCCGGTACCCACCAGCAAGAGACAGCTGTGCGGATCTTCTCCGGTATTCATATGCGTCTAAGTTATATGCATGCCCACGAGCATGACCGTCATGCAGCCTTTATCAGCCACATGCCCCATGTCATCTCCTACTCTATTGCCAACTCCGTCCTGGCACAAGAGGACAAATACAACATCCTTGCTATGGCTGCCGGTGGTTTTCGTTCCATGAGCCGCCTTGCCAAGTCCTCTCCGCACATGTGGGAAGATATCTTCAAACAGAACAAAGGGAACCTGCTTGATGCCATTGAGACCTTCCAGACTGAGCTTGAACAGTTCAAAAAAGAGATCAAAAACGATGATTGGGAAAAGGTAAGTGAAAAGATGCACAGAGGCAACGAGTTGGAAGATATATTTTCGTAACACTTTCTACTGATATTTTTTAATTAGCGCCTTTAACTCTTTTGGATCTATCGAGATCTCTTTTCCCTCATAAACAGAGGCTTCCAACTGCTCTATGATCGCGTCTATACCTTCGTCATCTTTATGAAGCAGCAACAGGTGCAAAAGAGCTTTATCATCACGATAAGAAACTTTTTTTATCTGATATCTACCTCTAAGTACTCTTGCAGTTATACCTATTAAAAATACAATACCGATAATCCCGGCCACCACCATCCATAAAGTCAGATCACCTCGAACTTTTGACACAGTCTCTGTCTCAGCTACCTTTGGCAACAGAGCTCTTTTACTCCCAAATATACGAATAGGTACTGCTTCCGTTTGTACTGTTTTTAACCGCTCATCTTTTAAGTCAAAATACACCAATGGCATAGATGGAATAATAAAATCACTTGTAGCTGTCATGCTGACCTTTTGACGCCATCTTTCATTGTTTGAACTGCCTGCATTTTCCAGTTTCGGCTCTTCTGTAAAGATGTTAACACCGCTAATCGTTGGCACTGCTACCGAAATATCTTCAAAATTACCGATACCTTCAATTATGATCTCTGCATTGATTACTGCATCAGCTGCAACATCTCTGTTCTCCACATCCAACCTAAGTGTAAACTCCCCCACCAAAGCTGTATCTTCTGGAAGACGCTTCACCTGCAGCTCAAGATCATTAGAGTAATGACTCTCCCAATAACGTTCTGTTTTTAGATTTCCCCAGGCATCCGCCTGTTCTTCATCAATGGCAAGTCTCACCTCAACCGGTGTTATTGCAAGCTGACCGCTTTGTTGTGCACTAACGACGTAACGTCTCTTACTCACACGGCAGTTTCCATCTTGGGTATGGATAGTTTTACAGACTTTTTTGAGCCAAATATGTCTTATCTTGGGTTCTACAAACAGTGGTGATTCACTCTCCACTAAACCACATCTTTTTACCATCAACTCTAGTGCAAAGGGTTCCCCGACAAAAACAGGACCTTGTGGACCAGACAAGCTTATATCAGTTTTACTGCTACCCAAAGGATCAATAGTCATTAGCAATAAAATCAGCAGACTACCAAGGCTTTTCATCGCTCACCCCTTCATCTGCACCTGTGACTTCTATTTTATACGCTTGGTTGTGTTGGCGTCTCTGTACTATTTTAAGCCATTTTTCTGCTTCCCTTTCACTCATTTCAGAACTGCGGTATTGTCGATTTTCACTCTGTTGAGTCGGCCTTTTTCGCTCTCTCTCTTTTTTGTTCCGAGATGACTCTTCTGTTTTTGGCATACCTGCAGTCACTTGATCCCTATACCCTCTTTTTATCTCTTCTTCTCTTTTTTTGAGTGCTTTTTTTACTGCTTCCAAGTTCTCTCGACTCTCGCTGTCTTCTCTGAATTTCAAGGCCTTTTCATATGCTGAGATCGCCTTTTTCAGCTCTTCATAACTACCCATCTTCGCCAAAGTGTTCCCCAAATTATGAAAAAGTCGATGGTTCTGCTCAGCATCAACAAAATAGATAGACGCATACAGTCCTGCCGCCATCTTATACCTACCCATTTTATAATAGCCATTGGCTGCATTATATGCTGCTTCCACACTTTCATGTTCAAGCGCATAAGACACATATCCTTTGGCACTCTTCCTGTAATTTTCTTGTTTATACGCCGAATTTGCACTCTCTAATCGCTGATAGTCAAATAACGCTGCTCTTGCAGACGAGGGGTAAACACTCATCAAAACCAGCACCATCAGTGAAGGTAGATAATACTTTTCGCCACGGTGAAAAGAGCTTGTAGCGATCAAAAACATCAACATCGCCAAACCAATAGGTACAATAAAAAAATGAAAAAATATCGGCTTCTCATCCTCTTGCAAGCTACTCTCTTTCATCGATTCAAAAAATGTTAAAAGATCATTTGCATCAAGAACAGCACCCCCGCTCTCTTTTGCCAACGCCTCAATAGCCAGGTTTACCCGGCTGACAACCACCTTACCCTGATATCGGAGCAGACCCTCTTCACCTTCGATGACGCTGCCTCTCTGTGTACCGACTGTAAGCAGATAGACTTTTATGCCCTCTTTTTTTGCATATTTTATCTCTTTGACAAACTCTCTTTTCTCACCACCATCACTGACAATAAGCAGTTTTTTATCTTCACTCTTATCCAACTGTTTGTTGGCCGCTTTTAACAGGTTGAGTATGTTGGTCCCATGTTCGCTGGTAACACTGTTATTCATTGGCTTGAGTAAAAATGTCAATATCTTATGATCAAAGGTCGGCGGTGATACCAGGTAACTGCTGTTTGCAAAAGCGATCAGACCGACACGGCTCTTTTTCTCTTTTTCTAAAAGTTCGATGATCTTCTTCTTACCCAGCTCCAAACGGTTGGGGTAGACATCTTTACACAACATCGAGTCACTGATGTC
>JAUVKK010000099.1 GCA_030596305.1 Helicobacteraceae bacterium
ATTGCCCTATTTGTTCTCTCTCCACTTTTTGCCATCAGTGAAAATACTGACACTATGAAAGCTGACTTTGTTCAAACCATCACCGATGACAAAAACAGCACGATCACCTACAAGGGAAATATGTTTGCAAAACGCCCTAATATGGCCTTATGGCACTACAAAGAACCTATCGAGAAAATGGTCTACATCACTGCAGAGAGTGTCACTATAGTCGAACCGGAGCTTGAACAGGCTATCGTAAAGCGTTTAGGCGGAAGTATTGATATTCTTGCTATCTTGGCATCAGCAAAAAGAGAGACTAAAAACAACTATTCTGTCTTATACGACAACAAAGAGTATCACGTCGTTATGCAGGAAAATATGATCAAAGCTATCAGCTACACCGATGCCTTTGACAACCTCGTTAAAATTGTTTTCTCCAAACAGCTGATCAATAAAAAGATTGAAGACAGCCGTTTCAAAGCTGATGTACCCGCCGACTTCGACGTTATTAAAGATTAGAGGATTAAGATATTTTTGATGTATAATCATTACAATACATTTACATAACTAGATAGGTCTCATATGGATAATAGTAAACACGATAAATTAAATCAAGCGGTGGAAGACTTCTCATTAACACTCCAAAAACGTATTGAATATGATCGTTTGACTTTTTTATATATGTCTTTGCCTTTCATCTTGATCGGTCACCTGCTTGGTGCTTTTCTTTTTAGTGCTTTACAGTATCAAGTTGTTGACACTTACTCTATTGTCATCTGGCTGGCATTGAGTATTTTTGTCATCTTATGGCGCTGGTATCATTTTATACAGTTTAAAAAGATAAAAGAGGTTATAAAGCTCAAAGAGTCTACCAAATGGCTGCACCACTACTATATAGACGTTATAATGAGCGGTGTGGTCTGGGGATGGAGTGCCCTGCTTCTTTTCCCGACAGACAACTATATGGGACAGATCATTGTTATCGTCTTTATATTTGCTGTCAGTTTTGCAACGATCAGCTCACTCGCTTCAAAGCTCATGCTTCTGCTCCTATATATGGCGGTGACCTTTTCTCCACTTGTTGTAAGACTGGTGGTCTTAGATGAACCATACTCCTTTACCGCCTTGATCATTGTGCTTGCCCTGGTCGCTCTACTGATCTTTATTTCAGAATTTTTCGGTGCTATTATCAACAACTCTCTCTCGAACCACCAAAATTTTGTACAGGTCAAACATGAAAACGACACACTTAAAGAGCGCTTCTTTTCACTTTTTGAGCGTGCACCGGTCGGCATCTTCTATTATGATGAAGATCTAAAGATCATCGATTCAAATGAACGTTTTCTTAAACTTCACGATATTGACAAACCAACACTTATGCAACAAAACCTCCGCCAGATAAAAAATCAAGAGGCCATCAACCAGTTCAAAACAGTTTTTGATAATAACTCCGGTTACTACCGTGGTGTCTTTACCCCGATAAAGTCAAAAAAACAGCTCTTTGTTGAGTTAAGCACTGTTCCATTGAGCGACAGCGATAACAATGTGACCGGTGGTATATGTATCCTTGAAGACATAACAGCAGAGGTCGATGCAAAAGAGGAGATCCTTCGTCGGGTCTACTACGACATGTTAACCAATATCCCAAACCGGACACTCTTTATGGATCGACTGGAACGAGCCCTTTTTGCATCCAAAAAGAGTCATTCAAAAGGAGCTGTTATCTATATTGATATTGATAACTTCAAATCTTTTAACGACACATTAGGACATCACAATGGAGATGTTTTACTACAACAGATCGCCAATAGAATCGGTAGTTTAGGAAGAGAAGAGAACACAGCTGCAAGACTCAGTGGTGATGACTTTGTCATACTGATCACAGAACTTCCTCCTCAAAACGACCAAGCGAAAGAGAGAGCGATGTTGATCGCCAAGAGTTATAAAGACCAGTTCCTTCAGCCCTTTACTATTGATGATCAAGAATATTATGTCAATACAAGTATGGGGATATCATTTTTTCCAAATATCAATGAATCTGCATTTGACATACTCAAGCGCGCAGAGACAGCCATGTATCATGCCAAGAAGCAGGGACGAAACCGTATTGAACTACATCAAAAAGATATGGATGAAGAGATCTCAGTTATATTGGACATTGAAAATCGACTTCGAGCTGCTATTAAACACAATGAGTTTGAACTCTTCTACCAACCTCAAGTCGACATCTCCTCAAACAGCATTATCTCAGCTGAGGCCCTTATACGTTGGAAACAAAAAGACGGCAGCTATGTTATGCCGGGACAATTTATACCTATCGCAGAGGCCAGTGGACTGATCATACCAATGAGTGCATGGATCTTAGAGACGGCTATCCAACAGATGATAACCTGGAAAGAGCAAGATGAGCCTCTCCAGATCGATAGAGTTGCTATTAATATCAGTGCCATTCACTTTGCTCAGGTGGACTTTGTAGATCAAATTAAAACGATTATCGACAAATACGCTATCGACCCTAAACATATAGAACTTGAACTAACTGAGAGTATGGCTCTATTTAACATTGAAGAGACTATCCAAAAGATCGAAGAGCTCAAAAAGATTGGTATCTCTTTTGCTCTTGATGACTTCGGTACAGGCTATTCGTCACTTGCCTATCTGAAACGTCTTCCTATCGACTACCTCAAGATCGACCAATCTTTTATTAAAAACATGATGGTGGACAATGAGGACAAACTCATTACGGACACCATTGTCTCAGTTGCACAATCTTTTAAGCTTAAGGTTATCGCAGAAGGTGTTGAAGAAGTTGATCAGTTAGAGTACCTCAAATCTATAGAGTGTGACATCTATCAAGGGTATCTACGCAACAAGCCTGTCCCTGCAGAAGAGTTTGAGACTATGGTTAGAAGTTTAGACTAGACACCTAAGCAAGAGCTTGATGCTTAACAGAGGTATTTGGCAGCCTTCCCTTATTGTTACTAAAGTGTAAAATCCAACTTCATTTATTTTTCAAATATATCATTATCGAAGCGAAAAGCCTTTATTTGAAACTCTTTTTTATCTCATGAGAAAGCTCTGGTAAATTTTCATTCCCCCTAACGGTCAAAGTTTTTAAGAACCTGACATGGCAGTCTTATATCTATCTTGGTGATACGGAGATCATCTATTGCGTCCAATCAAAACTAAAACAACTAGGCAAGGCCTCTTTTTTTAACATATATAAAGCAGTGATATAAGCAGAGACCGAAATAGATATTATGGCTATAAAAGAGCTAAAAGCTAAGGTGGAGATGCCTGTAAGCCCTTGTCCGATGGTACATCCCATCGCTAGAATTCCACCGACGCCCATTAATGATCCTCCAACAATACTGTTTTTCAATTTATCACTGTTTTGAGATGTTGCACAGCTAAAGCGGTACTTTTTATTAAAAAACGACATAACAAATCCACCTGCGATAATGCCAAAAATGATACTAACACTAAAAGACAATGTGCTTCCGCTAAAAAACATCAGATATTCTAAGGTTTTACCGGAAGGATAAACAAAACTCAGACTCTCTAATGGCGTAGCTTCAAATGCATCGAATCCTAAAACACCCGTAACAAACCAAGATAGACCTATGAGCAGACCGACAACAAAGCCGTCACTGCAACTCAAAAGATTTTTGACCCTAGGTACTACCTTCCATAAGGCAAGAGATAGAAGAGCAACGATGATATATATCGATATCGGTTTATTTGGAATTAGTGATGATAGGTCCAATAAAGTCCCATTCATCTGCACCAATGTCGCACTATAAGAGAGCAGACCCTTGGCAGTCATATAGGCAAAAATTGCGATGCATAACAAGGTAACCAATGAGTATAAATCACCCTGTGAAAACTTAACAAGATGGCGGCTGCTGCATCCATCAGCTCTCATCATACCTATCCCAAAGAGCACACCGCCGATTATGATAGTAAAATAATTTATACCGGATTGCAGATAGATAGTTGCAGTAAAGTCTATCGCGTAGATGTAAGAGAGTAATTGAGAAGACAAGATGGCACTGATCATGGCTGTTAGGATAGAAGCTGCTCTTCGTGTAGACTTACTTAGTACAAAATCTTTGATAGCACCGTTAAAGCAGAATTGTGTTTTTTGAGCAATCGCTCCATAAGTCAAACCTATAATAAGTGCATAGATATTAATAATTTGATAAAGTTCAAATTCAACTGGATAATCCATTCTACTCTCCCACTTTTTTTGCGAATAATAATCAAAGAGTGTAAAAAGTATGTAAAATTCTATGATATTACCGCTTCAAATTCAAGTATAGGTTTACAAACTATATCTATTTTGAAATAACTAAACAATCTACAGTGTTCAGAAAAGAGTTGTACCTATCGGTAATTATCCACGTATTCACAAGTCTGACATGTTTTGATCAAGCGGCAAAGAGAAGAACTGACGTTGTAGAGGTTCAACGCCTGAAGTGTATATGATAGTGATAAAGAAAGGTTCCTAAGCCCATTATAAATCCTGTCCAAAACAGATAGTAAGGAAAATTGCTTGGAATACTCTCAGTAATGACGGCATATCCCGGTATTAAAAAGGAGACTATAATGATGATGGCAGCGAGAAGCTCAATCAGCATAAACTTACTGTCAAAATCTAAAAAGTGTCCCTCTCCATTTTGTAATAAAATACTTATACCGGCATAGATAAGCCCTATAGAAACAACAATAGGTGCCCAAACAGGGCCTACCCAAGGCAGAGGGATCAAAAAGAGAATGTCCCAACTGCTCAGTGCCTCCGGCCAGTTTAGTATTATCTTTAAAAAGATGTAGTAAAAAATATCCCAGACCCCAAAGAGCACCATAAATGCTGCCATCTTACTTTGCAACATCTGATAAGC
>JAUVKK010000163.1 GCA_030596305.1 Helicobacteraceae bacterium
ATTTTTAAAGTTGTATTGCACGTGACCCTCATCTGTGATCAACCCGATAGTGGAACCGCCGTAAAAGTAGGCAAAGCGTTTTTCGACGCTTTCGTCGAGTAGTGAGTTGCTCATGGTAGTGAAGCTGTCTTTAAAACCTAAAAGGTCGATAATAGTCGGCATAAAATCAGCTTGAGAACCAAGTGTATCCAGCTCTCTAGGTTTAAAGATCTTAGGGGCGTAGATAAGCAGCGGAATACGAAAATGTTCTATCGAAGAGAGCGGTTTTTTACTCTCGCCCCTGAGTTTTCGACCGATAGGGTTGAGTGCATCGCCGCTTCCATGGTCAGAGGTGAAGATAAAGATGGTGTTGTCAAACCACGGCTCTTTTTTGACACCTTCTATAAATCGTTCAATAACATTATCAACATAGATATACGCATTCAATGCGCCGTAATAGTTTCGAAGATTATGCGGATAACGTTCAAACTTTGAATGAGGAAGATGAAAGTCACTGTGATTTGTCGAGGTAAATGCAAAGCCTAAAAACGGCTCTTTCATGGTATTGAGTTTTTGATGATAAAAAGAGAACAAGTTGTGATCGTAAGTACCGGTGATGACGTGGCGATCGCCTTCAACCTCTTCGACCTCAGGCATGTCCTGTGCTCCGTAGTACTCATCAAAACCGGCAAGGTAACTGACGGCATCAACGCGGTAGGAGCGACGCTGAGAACCCTGCATGGCAATGGTAGAGTAGCCGTTATTTTTAGCGATAGTGCCAAGGTAGCTTAGACGCGAAAGTTCAAGCCCATTGCCTAAAAACTCAAAACCTGCAGGCAGGGTGATACCGGTGTAGATAGAGGTAATACCAAAGATAGAACGGTAGCCGTTGGCATAGAAGTTAGTGAATTTCAGACTCTCTTGAGAGAGTTTTTTAAAGTAGGGTGTGATGTCCAACTCTTTGTAGTGCGTAAAACCATCAATATGTTCAGCACCCCATGACTCTAACAGTACGATGACAACATTGTGTTTGGTCGCATTTTTTTCATTGTAGGCACGCATAAGCGGGTATTTGTCCGAGACAAAAGAGGTGTTTTTACTTGTAAGCATCGTTTTAGAGATGGCAACTGCTTCGTCTAACTCCATCAGGTTATGGGCACTTTTTTCTTTGTTGAAGGTACGGTAAACGGTGAAAAAACCGTTCAAGGCAAGCGTTCCCGAGCTTACTTTGTTAATAGCAAAAGCATCGGAAAGCCCAAAAGACTTACCGGAGAGCTTGGAGCGGATACCGAGGAAGATCAATATTATGATCAGAAGTAAGAACAACCAGTTTCTTTTAGAAAAGTTTTCTGTTTTGATCTTGGAAATGAAGATCTTATAGTAGAGAAACATAAGTCCAAAAAAGGCCAAGGTTGCGCCAATGGTGTAGGGGAGAAAAGAGTGCAGTGCCATGTCGAAGACGATGATGGTGTCGTTTGAGATGTTAAAAAGCTCATTAGAGAGATGACGGTGAGAAAAATCGTAATAGAGGGCGTTGGCGTAGGCAAATATGGTTATAGATGTGAAGATCAGACCAATGATGACGCCCAAGGTGATACGATATTGTTTATTTAAGACAAATGTAAAAGGGAGGCTTAGCAGCAAAATTGGCAGAAATGAGAAGGTCAACAAGGTAATGGTGTCAACACGAACAGCCATTGCTAACGAAACCAGTGTCTCAAAGAAGGTGAGTTCCATAAAATCATTTGGATAGCGAAACAGTAAAAAGAGGTGACTTGTAAAGAGCGTAGATAGACCTAGTAGGAAAGCTGAAAAAGTCTGTGTGTATATGTTTCTAAATTGCATTAACTCTCTTCGATAATATAGATGGGTGACGGACCAATGGCAACACGCTGTTCAAGATGACTTTCGCCATCACGATCAACATAGTTTTGAGGTGTATTATACGTGATTGTTTGTAAATCAAGCGACCATTTTACGGTAGTGGTTTGTGTATTGTTTTTAGCGACTAAGGTGTAGATCGCATTTTTTTGTTCAAAAGAGAGAAGTGCCATGTTTTTTAGAAGTGTGTGCATGGTCTTAAATGCTGAAAAAGCTGAACGTTTGTGCAGGCCTTCACGGTTGTCTATCAATCCATACCCCGGAGCGATGAGCTGGTGCCAATAGACACGCTCTGCCTTTTGTGAGGCAAAGGCTAAAAGATAGTAGCGCACCATAAAGTTGGCATAACTCTCTTCATCGATACACTCATATTCACTTGTCGGTGCGAAAGGCGCGGTGTTGGAGATGGGCCAGTTGGTCTCAGTGATGTAGAGCTTTTGTTGCGCTTTCGGACTAAGAAAAGCAAGTGTGTCCAAAAGGTCGATCTTTTTAATGAGGTCGTAGCCCATCTGGGTGTTTTCCGGGGCACCGCGTCGATCGACATAGAGCAGAGCAGAGATGGTATCGTATTTGATCTTGAAAAAATTGAAGAGAGCATGCACACTGAAGTGGTACTCAAAATCGATAACAGAAGGACCTAAGAGTTTCACATTTGAAAAGTTCTTTTTTTTCAATTCATACGCTACAGTATAAAAGCGAAGATACTCTTGAACACTAAAAAAGCCCCATTTGGCACGGTTAATAGTCGAGCCGATCTGGAAACTGTCGATGTAAGGGCCAAAGGCACTGAAGAGTTTCTCTAGATCCCTTTTTAAAAGTGTATGGTCTTCAACGTGTTCACGGTCTTGCATGACATTCAGCACTATCTTTTTATCTTTATAAACCTTGACAAACTCAATATACTCGTCTAACCGTGTCATCTCCCAGAGAGGAAAACGGATCAAAAGGGTTGTGAGTTCTAACTCATCAACCAACTTTTTTGTTGCTTCCGGCTCTTTGTCAAGATTGATGCTCATACCAAAAAAATCGTCTGTGATAATGGTGCGTTTTGGGATAAAACTTTGAAGCAAGATAGCGATCGGCAATATCAAAAGTGAGCTAAAAATGGTGGATAAAAGAGAGATGGATTCTTTTTTACGCATCGCTTTTTTAAAGGATCTGTCTTTCAGCTGGTAAGGTTGATCGGAGTTGTAATCCCAAATAAACGGTGCTTTCATCTTGAAATTATAGTGAAACATTCCCAAATATAGGAATAGGACAAACAGTTGTAATGCAGATGTCATTGCGCATGCTATATAATCCGTATAAAAATCAGTATAAAGAAGTTTAGAAATGATCAAAAAGATTCTGAAAATTATCCTTATTATCCTTGTAGCACTTGCTGCGTTATACGGAGTTGGCCGTTTGAGTGTTGTCCTTTACGACAGCTATAAATATGTCGATCGCCAGCCGTATTTGCAAAACCAGACACAAACGAGTGTCGTTGTTAAGTGGCAGACGCCTGAAGAAGAGATGGGGTGTGTTTTATATGGTCATTTTGAACTCTCT
>JAUVKK010000039.1 GCA_030596305.1 Helicobacteraceae bacterium
GTCTGCAAGAATAATAGCCGAACCAAAAAAGTTGGCAATGGTGTCTTTGGCCGCGATGGCAAAGGCCAAACCACCAATACCAAGACCGGCTACGACTGTTTGATAGGGAACGGAGAAGATCTCGGCCCCGGCAAAAAAGCCGGCAATAATAACAATGATCTTCATAGTACTACCGATCAACGAGACTAAAATGTCATCGATATCAGTATCTGTCTGCTTTGTACGATGATGCAGTGCGGTCATCACCAGGTTAATAATGTTGTAAGCCAACCACGTCAGACCTATAGTGATCAGAAGAAGTCCTATAAGGCGCAGGGTGACAAAAAGAAACTCCGGTATACCGATGTAGATCAGACCTACACTCCAGATGACACCTATAGTCAGCAGTCGCATCGGCCGTAGATAACGAAGCACCATACCTTCATGGTTTAGATCTTTTGTGAAAGGGATGTAGTCAAGTAAGCGTCTAGTCAAAGTGGAAAAAAACTGTGATATAGTCAATGCAAAAAACAGGATCAACCCAATAGACAACCACTGCCAAATCTCAAGATAGAAAAGTTTATTGATCAGCCAGGGAGATATCTTTTTAGCCTCATGGCGTAGGGCAAAAAAGTAGGTTGTATCGCCTAGTTTCAAAATTCCCTCTTTGATAGGCAGGTTATCCATCGCTTCATTCAACGCAGAAATTGTTGACAGTGTTTCAGGAGTAAATTGCCAACGTATCTTTCCATCTACCTCAAATGGTGCGATGACGATCTTGCCTAAGGGGTGGTTGAAATAGACATAGTCCAGTTCACTTTTTGGATCATTCGGGATCTCTTGGTAGATGATGACCTGAGTACGATCGATCACCTGCTTTAGGTACTGCGCCAAGATCGGAGCTTCCCATTCACGAATCTTTGGATCAGAAAGAGAAAGATTTAGCGTATTGACCACATGCTCTTTTCCACCCCTGTCCCATCTATTGATCTGCTCTATAAAAGTACGCATCGTGTCACGAGGGGACTCTAATTTCAGATATCTTTTGGGATTGACTTCACTCTGTCCACGTGCTTTAAGCAGTGTTGCCAACTTCTTTTGCATTATCCCTTTAGGCGGCATTTTTATACGCCACTTGTCGTCTTTACCTTGAATAAACTCTAGGTCAAATGTTTGAGTGGTACCTTGTTGAGACATCGTATATCGATAATGACCCCTTTCATCTGCTTCTTTTTGGCTAAGTATACGTAAAAAGACAGTGTACTCATCAATAACATCAAAGAAAAGTCCTGCCAACAGAAAGCGTTGATGGGGTCTTAGTTTTGCATTCTCTTCTCCCATATCAAGACAGGCAATAGCATGGGTGAGGTTTTCGTGTTTACCGTTACGAACACTGTTTGCAAGACGTAAAAAAGAGGCAAATGTATTATAGGGTGTTGTAAGATCATAAGGCACAACCTCACTGCGTTGACTTCCTATGATCCGGGACCCATTGATCCACTCAGTATCCCAGAGTGTTCCAAAAAATGCATTATGGTCAGGAGAGAGGGTCAAAGTCAGTGGCTCATTCCCTCTGTTTTGCTGCAATGTACCGCTCAAGGTATTGTCTTCTACCTTACCTGTAAATTTGCCACCATAAGGGTAGTAGTGACCAGTCACAGTATCACCAGTCTGTGTAAACTCCATAGTGACAGAACCGTCTTTCCAGTACATGTCCCATTTACCGCTCCAAGGTGTCTCGTTTGCATAAAGTGTAAAAAGCAGTGTAAAAAGTATGATCATCAAACGCATGTGAACCCTTTCAAGTCTGTTTTATTATAGCACTCTATATTGGAAATTCAAATAGTGCATTTATATTTGGACTCTGTTAAAAATCATACCGGACCAGGAGGGTGAGCATATCCATATTGCCCTCTTCCCCACTCTCGACACTGCGCAATGCTTTTGAATATTCAAGACCCACTAAACCATTAGGTATCGGTATCCACAATAGATTTAGCTGTGAACCATAAACATCACTGTTCACACTGCTTCGAGCAGCTGGGTTCACATTTGTAATATCGTTATCTGTTGCAGCGTAGGAAAATGCCAATGTTGATCGAAATTTCGTACTCCACCAGTGACGATAACCTATGTGCCCACCATATGCAGGCTGTAGTTCAATATTCCCATCAGCATCTATTGAACCAGCTGCAAAAGCGTTGTAAGCAACATATCGACCAAGTCCTACACCGTACTGCGCGTCAAAACGGATATCGTCAAGCCCATACAGTTTGATCTTTCCCGACATATTAACACCCCAGCCAAAGGCGGCATCTCTACCTGCGACCCTGCTGCCGTCACTCAAGGTTGCCTGGTCCTGCGTGATATAACGACCCATAAGAGCTACACTGGTCTCTCCCCAGGAGGGGTAATATCGAAGCCGTGCGATAACATCGGGAGCTACATCATCTTTAGGAGTTATGATGGTACCGTTTTGGTCAAGCAGAGTGGTCTCAGGCTGTTCTAATGAGAGGTCATAACCAAAGGAGCGGTTGTTGACACTGTATCTTATCAACGGCTGTCTGACTAAAGTATCGTTGACTGCATAGGTGATAGTATCCAAAGTGACAAAGGCATTAAATGCCGAATTGGTCTGACCTACAGTAAACCCAGCCATTTCAAAATAAGCATGACGCAGACGCAGGCCATGCGAGTTTGTATTGATCTCAGTTGCAGTTGTCCCTAAAAAATCGATCTCTATCAGTGTCCGAATAGGACCATACTCCGTGGGAGTCCTTGTTTTTACCCAGAGCCTGCTGTCACGGGCACTCATGATCAGCTGCCCATTTTCACCACTGTCATCAAGAGGTATTTTCCCGGCAAAGTACGAACCCTCAGGCCAGGCATAGATACTATGCAGTTGTATCCTGCCGCCAACGCTCAAAACAGTATTGGCACTTGTTAGCTCAAGTACCCCTTTCTGGTTCATAGGAGCACTGTAACCCTGAGTATCATCGACAATATAATCACTGCGCACTTCTCTATTTTCATCTTTTAGCGCTGCTGTCCGCTTCTCATTACTTTTCGTCTCATAAGCTTCTATTCGCTGTGACAACTCTTTGGCCTGAACTTTTAAAAGTTCAAGTTCTGCATCATCTTCTGCCGCGTAGAGAGCCAAAGAGATACTCAGTAAAAAGAGAGATTTGAAAGAACCGGTTTTCATCTTAATCTCTTAAAAGGGCATGACAACGGTTGCATGTCTGTTGCATCTTGGCTACTGTTCTATCGAGCTTTTCCATCTCATAGTTTTGGGCGACCTCATTGATCGCTTCACCATCTTTATAAAGCTCTTGTGCATAGTACAGATACATCTCTCTATCTTCTACTGTAAGCTCATTACCCAGTTTATCTGCTGGCATAGACTCGATCTTTTTGGCAAATCCTTTAACGATATCTGCAAGGTTCAAGGCATGTCTGCGACGTATATCATCACGATCAAGTTCACTCTTTTGTCTGTCATAGACGACCATGTTGAGTTCTTGCATCAGCAGACGCAGCTCTTCACTCTCAATCTTGTGCTCTTTCTCAGTCTCAGTTGTCGTTAGGTTTGATGTAGCGGTATCTTTGGATACACACGCACTAAACGACAACAATGATATAGCCAAAAATAGAACTCTTATAAACATCTGCTGCCCTCTCCAGTGAAATAGATATTAATTGAACCCTATGAGAACAGTAGATTTGTTCAGAGGGTTTAATTACCTTGATTATAGTCATATTTCCCTCATTTTCTTATCATCTTCACCTCTTAAACGCATCCACTTATCCAGTTCCATCACAACAACCAATCCCAAAGCGATACCAAAAAGTATTAGCCACATCGATAGAGTGACCGGTTCGACCGAAAGAACATCTTGCATCATAGGGATGTACATACAACTGATGTGCAGCAGCTGCGTAAAAAGAACCCAGAGTATCAGAAACAGACTGCCTCTGTATTGGATCTTGTTAAGAAAATGCTGTTCGCTTCGGGCGTTGAAGACATGGACGTTTTCAAACAGAACCATCAAAAGAAGTGTCGCATTCCGTGCACTGTACTCACTGTATCCCATCTGTAAAAGAGCCACAAATACGATATAAGACATCAAGGCAATATAGAGTCCTCCGACAATGATCCGGCGAAGCATAACCGGGTTAAAAATAGGTTCTGACGGCGGCCGCGGTTTACGTTTCAAGATACCAGGTTCAGCTTTTTCAAGTCCAAGCATCACATCTTCAAGCCCATTGGTGACAAGGTTCAGCCAGAGCAGTTGAACAGGTAGAAGCGGCAGCGGCAGACCGCTTATAAAGGCCAACATCACCAGGATTATCTCGGCAAAACCGGTGGAAACAAGCAGATAAATCACCTTGCGAATGTTGTCATATGCCCGCCTGCCCTCCTCTATACCATTGACGATGGAGGCAAAATTGTCATCAGTCAAGATCAGGTCAGCACTGCTGCGGGCGATATCTGTACCGCTTTTACCCATCGCAATCCCGATATTTGCAAATTTAAGTGCCGGAGCATCATTTACACCATCACCGGTCACCGCAACAAAATGGCCAAGTTCCTGAAAGGCTTGAACGATCGACTTTTTTTGCTTCGGAGAGACCCTGGAGAAGACACGTTTGTCGACAATGAACTGCGGATCTTTGTCACCCTCGCACCATGCGGCCAACGCGGCACCTTCGATCACCTCATCTTCACTTTCAGCAATTCCCAACTGCTTGGCAATATAGTAAGCCGTATTGGGGTGGTCTCCTGTGACCATGACCGTTTCGACACCGGCCTCTTTCGCTGATGTCACGGCTGCTTTTGACTCTTCACGAATAGGATCAATGATCGCCATAAACCCGAGATAGACAAAACCACTCAGCGCAATTTTGTCACCCACTTCCGCCTTATAGGCCAAGGCAATATTACGATACCCCTTCATTGCCCAGCTGTTAACCTCTTCCAGAAGCCGCTGCTTTTCATCTTCTTCTACATCACAAAAGTCCAATACCGTCTCCGGAGAGCCTTTGAGAAACTCGTACGTATCATCTCCCTGTCTCACCTGCACTGCACTGTAACGGTTTTCAGGCTCATATGGGATCTCATCAAGTCGGACATGCTCATGGACGGCCAGGACATAGGCTTCATCAGCAGTGATAGCATGCCTTGCCAGCGCTACATCCACCTGATCACCTATATATTTGATAGCATCAGCATCCTGTTCTATCTTTAGTTCATTACAGAGAACGGAGGCCAGTCGAGTGACATGTACCAACTCTCTGTTGTTATCATGGTCTTCTCTTTTTGGGATAAAATGTTCGACACTGAGGCGATTTTGTGTCAGGGTCCCGGTCTTGTCACTGGCAATAAGTGTACAAGAGCCCAACGCCTCGATGGCAGAGAGTTTTCGGACAATGACATTACGTTTGGACATCACCTGAGAAGCTGATGTCAACGCCACGGTAATGGCAACAGGAAGCCCTTCTGGAATTGCAGAGACTGCCAATGCAACAGAGAAAAAGAAGAGTTCATATAACCCCATTCCCTTTGTTAACCCAATCACAAAAAGAACAAAGATAACGACACCGACTGCTTTTGCAAGTGAGAATGAGAGTTTTTCCATACGGATGGCCAAGGGTGCTTTGCCCTCTTCGGACGATGCCAGCATGACAGCGATCTTTCCTATTTCAGTTTCGCTGCCTATTGCTGTTACCACACCTTCTGCACGGCCGCTTGCAACGTAACTGCCGGCATAAAGCATGTTCTTTCGCTCTGCTATGGGCAGCGACGTCTCCATAGAGATAAAGGAGGCCTCTTTCAGGACCTCCAGAGACTCTCCCGTCAACAGAGACTCATTGACCATCAGACTTATAGAAGAGAGCAGACGAAGATCAGCCGGAACCTTACTCCCTGATTCAAGCCTGACGATATCACCTACCGTAAGATCTTCACTGTCTATCTCTTTGACAGTGCCGTCTCTTACGACCTGAACAACTGTTTTGATCGCTTTTTTAAGTCCTTCAGCTTTTATGGCAGCCGAATATTCCTGATAGGTACCAATGATCGCATTAAGCAGCAGTACGGCCATGATAAATGCACCGTCAACATACTCTTTAATAAAAACAGTGACAATAGCAGCCACAAGAAGGATATAGATGATCGGACTTTTAAACTGCATAAAGAAGATCTCATAGAGGTGCAGCGCTCGTTTTTGCGGTAGTCTGTTCAGACCATATTTTGTATGGCGTCTTTGAACTTCTTCTCTGTCCAAGCCATCTCTGTTCGTCTCTAAAATTTCAACTGTTTTCTCAATCGAAGTCGTAAAAAAATCCATTCATACTCTTTAAAGGTGCTCTAAATATATTCTACTTTATTGTAACAATATTTATTGATAAATAAATTGAAGTTATCTTTATTATTAAGAAAGAGCAGATATGAAGGAGAGTATGACTCCAAAGCACCTTGAAGAGCGTAAACTTTCGCTACAATTAAGAGAGAGACATCTACTTTCATAAGTAGTTTTGATCATATATTTTTTATAAAACAGCAAAGGGGTAATATCATGCAAGAAGTTCAACAAGTCTTAGTCGCATATGACAGGTCTGATATGTCTCAAGAGGCGCTTAAACGTGCCATCTCAGTTGCAAGGAAAAAAGAGGCACAGCTTATTGTCGTGCATGTCATCGAACCTCTTTTTGTGCAGTCACCCTACGCCAAATCTGTTGATGAAGATGAGATCAGACAAAAGCTCAGTGCGCAGATCGATGACCTCAACAAAGAAGCACAGGTCGAGTACATGCTCTTTGTCGAGTCAGGAGAAGCGGCAGGTCTCATAACACTTACAGCAAAAAAGACCCAGGCCGACCTCCTTGTAATAGGTTCAAATAGTAAAGAGAATGTCGAGAGCGAGCATTTCGGCTCTACTACCTTGAAGATCATACAGCATACACACATTCCAGTGCTTATTGTTAAAAACAGGATCCAGACGATCTACCAGCATATGCTATCCCCGACCAATCTCACCGAGCACTCCAAAGAGAGTATCCTCTTTGCCAACACACTCTTTACCAAACCGACTCGAAAATACCTTTATGCTTTTGACACTGTCGACAAACTGCAGGCGATGACCTACCACTTCAGCGAAGAAGAGGCAGAAGGTTTAAAAGAGATAAAAACTTCAGACGCCCAAATAGCATTAGAGAACTTTGTAGAGGAGCTGGGCGGCGGTGAGATGGCATTGATAGACTATACCGCATCGATCAATGAAAATCTGTTGGACTATATCAAACAAGAGAACGCCGACCTGCTTGTCCTGGGTTCCAAAGGTGTCGGTAACCTCAACTCCTTTGTCTTTGTCTCGACCGAATAATTTTTGGTACAGCGATCACCAACAGACGTCTTGGTCTATGTGCCCTCATCATCATAAACTAGAGAGGTAAATAGGAGAAGAGGATGGATCTGCAGACTCTAGAATCATTTTTTATGTTGAGTACGATTATTAATGGTATTATCTATCTTGAGTGGGTACTATT
>JAUVKK010000105.1 GCA_030596305.1 Helicobacteraceae bacterium
GGTTTTAAGTAGATCTTTCCTTTTTTCACCAAAATACGTTCATCATCAAAAGCATATTTTTCAAACCGTGCCTTGATTTTCTCACGTTTTTTCTTAGAGTACATCTTCAATTTCAAAAACTGTTTCAACGAGACAAAATCGTCCTCTTCATCAACAACATCGATGACATCATCAAAAGGCTCAACGTCAGCAGTAACTGCCTCTTCGATGACATCTTCCATATTCTGATGGGTCAAAAACTTCGAAGCAACGACCTGCAAAACACTTTTGAGCTGAATGTCTCGCTCTTTATAGATCTGTTCGATCTTCACCTTCTCTTCGATCAGCATCTGCTCACGTTGCTCTCTAAGTGAACGTGTCTCACCCTCAAGTTCAGAGATCTTCGCTTTTAAAACAGCATTTTCCTGTTCTATATAGCTGTAGTACTTGTCGTTCCCGGCACTTGCTTGCGCTGGTTCACTTTTTGCATCACCCACTACTACATACTTTGTACCATGTTCAATGACACAGTCGAGTGTACCGCGGCGAATACGGTTATGAATAGCCTCTTTAGAGACCTTAAAATACTCAGAAGCTTCAGCAACAGTCATCTTACTCATAGTCTACCTTTCTCTCGAAACATTTATTAGCGCATATTTTCAAAAACAAGTGGGGCATCCCACTCCATAGCACGGATCTCTCTGATCACCTTCTGAAGCTCATCAATCTGTTTTGACTTCACACGGATGTGGTCACCCTCTAAAGTCGCACTCCCTTTGATCTTCATCTTCTTGATCTCAGCAACGATCTTCTTTGCCTCTTTAGACTCAATGTAATCAACGATCTTATAGACGACACGACGATTGCTACCGCTACTGTCTTCAGTTTTTGCTTCATCCAGGACTTTTGAACTTAGTCCATGTTTGAGAAAGCGTGCTATGACCATGTCTTGCAGTGCTTCAAGTTTATTGTCACTTGACGATGTCAATGTCAATGTTTTTGCTTTTTCATTGTAATCGATATCAGCCGTTATCCCTTTAAAGTCATAACGGTTACCGACTTCACGTTCTGCTTGCTGAATTGCATCTTTGAAGTGTTGCATGTCGATTTTTGCTGAGATGTCTACTGAGTGTTCTTTTGCCATATGTTCTCGCTTAATGGGTCGTATTTGCCCTTAGTTTTATTAACTAACCAAGTATAACAGATGCAAACTGAGATTTTTGAATATCTTTCGATAGACTTATATTACTTCTGTTTGCGCATTATTCTCCTCTTCTTTTAAAACTTTTATCTACTATAGAACTTTTTTAATTACTTCATATTACTAGTATGTCAAGGGCAAGACAATTTACATTGCAGTCCACCTCATATAAAGATGAAACAAGTAAGACTGTGCTCATCAAAGTTGCCACTATGCTACAATCATAACTATGTACACATTATCACTTTATGATCTGCTCTTCGCATTTATCCCCGCCGCCATAGTCATCGGCGTCATGGTCTATCAATCGTTACAATACAAAACAGCTCTTTATGCAATGGCAAGAATGGTCTTGCAGCTGCTGCTTATCGGCTATTTTCTTATCTACATTTTTAAAGCTGAGACAAGTGCTGTTGTTCTTCTGACCTTAGGCATCATGTTACTTGCAGCAGGGTGGATATCACTGCGTACCGTTGAGCAAAAGCGCAATGTCCTTTTTATAAAGTCCCTCATCAGCATTGGTGTTGGCGGAGGCTTAACACTTATACTGGTCACGCAGGTGGTCATCGGACTTGATCCCTGGTATCAGCCAAGTTATATGGTCCCACTGGCAGGAATGATCTTTGCCAACGCCATGACTGCTATTTCATTAGCAGCAGAGAGGCTCTCCTCTGAACTGTCAAACAAAGTCGATTACTCCAAGGCCTCAACAAAAGCTTATGAAGCAGCACTGATCCCTGTTATCAACGGATTGTTTGCCGTCGGACTGGTCTCACTGCCGGGGATGATGACCGGACAGATCCTCTCCGATGTCTCCCCTCTTATCGCCGCACGCTACCAGATCATGGTGATGGCGATGATCTTTGGCGCTTCAGGACTGTCAGTACTGCTCTTTTTAAAACTTGTCAAAACCAACTTTATCCGTTGCTGATTTTTACGTAATGCGTATTATACTTCTCTCATTACTTGAGGTGCATCATGTCTAAACAGAACATTCCATTTCATATAAGCTGTGTCATCTTCGCCGGTGGAAAGAGTTCTCGCATGGGTCAAGACAAGTCACTGCTTCCTTTTGGCAACTGCGATTCGCTCGCGGAATACCAGTACAAACGTCTCTCCAAACTCTTTGACAATGTCTACATCTCGGCCAAAGAAAATAAGTTTGATTTTGATACCAATGTCATCGAAGACGCATCAACTGAGACTGTTTTTGCACCAACTGCAGGTTTTGAAGCGATGTTTAGCCAACTGCAGGATGAACGCATCTTTGTCTTGAGTGTTGATACACCCTTTGTAGATAAAAAAGAGATCAGGCGCTTGCTGGACAATGACAACCAGACCCTTGATGCTGTCATCGCAAAAACAGCCTCAGGCAGTCATCCCATGTGCGGTATTTATCACCGTTCTCTCTTGCCGGCCTTTAAAACCATGTTGGAAGAGGACAATCACCGTTTGGGACAGTTACTCAAAATATCAAAAACCGAATTTGTGATGTTTGAGAATGAAGAGGCTTTTGCAAACCTCAACCATCCCCATGAATATGAAGCGGCGTTAAGAACCCTGTAATCTATTCACCAACACTCTGTTATAATCTACCAATTAAAATATAAGAGTAAAAACATGAACTTAACCCATTTAGACGAAAAAGACAGACCAAAGATGGTCGATGTCTCTGACAAAGATCAGACAACACGCGTGGCAGTTGCCAGCGGTATTATCGAGATGAGCCAAGACGCTTACAGTGCTATTGTCTCAGAAAAGACCAAAAAAGGCCCGGTTCTTCAAACAGCTGTTATTGCAGCGATCATGGGGACAAAAAAGACATCTGATCTTATTCCGATGTGTCATCCACTGAACCTCAGCGGGATCAACTGTGACGTTGATGAACTACCCGACCTGCCAGGTTTTAAACTGACGGTTACTGCTAAGCTTAGTGGACAGACATGTGTTGAGATGGAGGCCCTTACCGGTACCAGCGTAGGACTTCTTACGATCTACGACATGGTCAAAGCAATCGATAAAGGGATGGTCATCCGTCATGTACAACTTGAGGAGAAATCAGGCGGTAAAAGTGGTGATTTTTCTCGTAAAGGATAGAGAGTGGCAACAGATAAACCCAAACTCAAAGTCATTGGTGAAGGTGACAACAGAAAGCTGGAACTGGAATACCCATGCAGCTGGAAATATAAGATCGTTGGCGAAGAGCGTAAAAAACTGGAAGCGGCCATACACACTGTTATCTTGGAGCGTACCCATACACTTGCACACTCCAACACCAGTAAGACAGGGAAATACATTAGTCTAAATCTTGATCTTATCGTTCACAATGAAGATGACCGGACCTTTATCTTCGAAGCACTGAAAGCACATCAAGATGTAAAGATGGTATTGTAAACAACATTATGCGATAGAATATTGCATTAGACACTTTTAATTGTATCAAAGGAATGATGATGGACATTGAAAAATTTGAACGTGATATACGCAGTTTTTATAAAAAACGAAAAGCAAAGTCACTTGACAAAAAAGTACTCTCTTTAGCAGACCATGTTGAACAGGAGTGGGGTATTGCCAAGAGTGAGCTTCAGTTTCAAGAACTTAAGACAATCGCCGAATCAATTTTAGAGATCGAGACACAGACCTTACATGATGAAGTCCAAGACCTGTTGGCACAAAAAGAGCAGATAGAACGCCAACTAGAGAAGAAGGCACTCGCTCTGCAAAATGCCAAATATGCTGTTTTCAACACCATCGAAGCGGACCTCTCTGCTGACTCGCCATCTGTTCAACGTGACCTTCACCAGATCAAACTACAGTCTATCGACCTCTTTGACATGCTTGAAGAGATGGTTGAGTCTGCTATCTTGACCACCCTTGAAAAAGGGCACGATATCGAAGAGACACTCAAAGAGATCACTAAAGACATCACCTATGAGACACTTAATGAAGGTACTATGGGAACCGTTCGTATCAGAAAGATCGTCTACACTATCTTACAGAGTGCCATAGGCGTTGCAGAGGCGACACCTAATTCTGCAGAAGATATCTTACGCGGTACACTCAAAGGTATCAGAGTTGGTCTAGTACATGCTATCCGTGACTTTAAACAACAGCTTCAGTACGTTCCCGAAGAACTTAAGTCAACTGTTTTAGCGGACTACGGAGACCTGAATGAGCTTAAACAGACAAACCTCGTCTTTACACAGACTATCCAGTCACTCTCAAGTACAACAGACAAAAATACAGAAGCACTGCTGCAAAAGGTGAGTAACGACATCCACCTGGATATGGATGACCTTATTCTTATCTCAAAAGAGGCCGTTGATGTAGTCAAAGACCGCTTTAACCTGGCAACCAAAGATGCCCTTATCCGCAGTACACGTGCACTCAATTCTGAGAAGGCAAAAGAGGCAAAACGCATGGGCATTCAAGCCTTTGGTGCCGCCAAAACAGCCCTGGACAGCGCCAT
>JAUVKK010000028.1 GCA_030596305.1 Helicobacteraceae bacterium
GCATACATCACTGTTCCCATGACATTGCCCAGTTGACAACTGGTACACTGTTTATACTGCACAGACTCATAATAAGCATAGGCCGCGTAAGCGATGACTATCGGTACAACAAGTGCTAAAGCAACCTTGTCAAAGAGAAATAGATTTTCTAAAGTAGTGATATCTTCTGTAAAAAATGGCACTAAGAAACTTATCCATACTGCCAACATCACATACTTATAGCCACGTTTGATGTAATCTCGGACAAAAACAGTTGGACAACTGCTGTTGCTGCTTGTCACAAGACCTTCAGAGAGATGTTCTCCGATACGTTGTTTGGTATCTTTGTCCACTCTGTCAACAAATGTACTTCCATAGTTATAGTCAAGTTGATGTTGGATCACACGTGAGAAGTCACCTTCCAAGTCAGCATACTGGGCTTCACCTTTCTCATTTTCATAAAAGATCTTGATCTTGTCATGACGAGGAACGTCAACACTCATGTTGTCATAATAGGGTGTTCGCTCTGTTTCGATTATCTCACCTGATTTACCCATAATTCGCAGGTTGATGTAAGGCTTATACTTATCACCCTGTTTGATCACAACAACTGCATATTGAATCCCGATCTGTATGGCACTCAGTGCGTCCAGGTCATTCTCTTTCATCGTATCAGTAAGGTCAGTGATGATGTTCTGAAGAGAGTCGTCGAAAAAGCGGATATTGCCAGAGATCAGTCTAATACGCTCATCTGGATATTTTAATAACTCTAAAACCATATGTGATACCTTTTTGAAGAGGGGAAGAGTATAGGTGTTTGTTTAAATCAAACGAATTGGACTTAAACAGAGACCTGAACTGAACAGGGGCAAAGCCCTGGTAAAACGTTCTAGTGACTTTTGCTTACAACTACCAACATCTTAAGGTTGATAATCACAAAGCGAATAAACTGCCAGATCAGGTTTGTGCGCATTGCGGTTGCAAACTTACCTGGCATCATCGTTGTCTCTGACTGCTCATTACGTGCAAAATTGACCTCTTCTTGTTTTACTGACATCTTTTATCCTTTTCTAAATTATTAAAACGTCAAAGGAGCAGAAGCCCCTTTAACTACGTTAACACTGGGTTTTAAGTATGCTAACACTTGGCATACTCCACATTGTCTTCGACAGAAAACCCACGCACAGATAAACCGTGCTTACTTTCAAACGCCTTGCGGAGACTCATCTCCAACAACTGCGTTACACACGCTACAGACTACTATTCAGGGATAAGAGTCCAGCCCGGCTTGAGTTTAGCTTTGTAGATAAACATGTGGTGAAGAATATGCTTGATCCAGTGTCCTGCGAGACCGATCTCACCAAATGTATAGTCTGTATCACGACCTGTACCCGGGTACTTCTCAAAGTCAGGAACAACAGGGAAAACTGTCATCGCTGCTGCTGTACCGGTAGTAAGACCTTTACCTGCAGATGCAACACAAGCTGCACCCATCTCTGCCATAGAAGCTTCGTGAAGATGTGCACCCTCACCTTTTGTAACAAGGTCACAAACAGAGTGTGCAACTGCTTTACCGATGATACCTGAAGGCATACCCGTACGTGGAGGTGTCGGGTTGATCGGTGTACCGTTTGGTGAACTCATCGGCTTAGAGATGATGTGTGGTGGCGCGAAGGCAATACCACAAGCAAACATGTTGCTGTATGTCGGGTTCTGGTACGTACGTGGCCAGTCAGACGCCTTCCAGTTCTCATATGCACCGGCAGCATAGTTTGCATCGACTTTCATAAAGCCGTTTGGTGCAAATACAGTGTCAGTGATGTCAGAACCGTCTTTAGCGTAGGCTTTAAGACCAACACCTGCAAATGGTGGGATAAGCATTGCAAAGTCAAAACTCTCAGAACCGGTAGAACCATCTAGTAGTTCATAGTCGATGCTTCCAGCTTCTACTTTAGAGACGTGTGCACCGATCATCCAGTCAACACCACGCTCAGCGTAAAGTGACTCAGAGAAGATCTTAGAGCTGACAACATAACCGCCAACTTTCATGTGTAGTCCACCCATACCGAAGTCACCAAGGAATGATTCGTTAGAGATCCACTTGATGTCTGCCATATCACGGACGCCAGCTTTTTTCAGTTCATGTTCAATGTTAAAGATGTACTCAAACGCCGCACCCTGACATGTACACATACCGTGTCCAGTACCGATAAGGAACTTCTGACGCTCTCCAGCTTTCATCTTCTCGATAGACTCAAGGAACTTATGGTTTGCATGTTCAGCGTGGTCAGCAGTACAGACAGAAACAGTATGCTCACCCAGTTGAGAACCCTCACCCAGACCCGGTGTTGCACCGAAGTTTAGTTTTGGACCGGTTGCATTGATGACATAGTCATACGTTACATCTTCAGACTCGCCCTCTTTGCCTTGACCAGTGTACTCAATAGTCACAAAAGGCTGTGTTTCACTCTCACTGCCTTCTGGATTAAGAGAAACAGCTTTAGCCTGCTTATACGTAATACCTGCTTTTTTATAGACAGGATCAAGGTCAAAAGTAACCTCTTCTTTTGTCATCTGTCCAACACCAACCCAGATGTTAGAAGGAATCCAGTTCCACTTAGCGTTTGGTGTTACAACAACAACCTCATGTGAACTGCCTAACCACTTTGCAGCAAATGTTGCAGCTGTATGTCCTGAAACACCACCACCCAAAATAACGACTCTAGCCATCTTTTCTCCTTTGATTACATAAGACCTCAGACTTAAATAGCAGGGTGTATAAACACAATATTTACACACCCTGCTACTTAACCCGAGATAATTAATATTTTTAACGTCAAGTAAACTTTATCGCAAAACCATCACAATGTTATCACAACTTATAATACAACATAATAATTCGTGATAATTCTATTAATTTATAATGATTCTACACGTTTTTCAGTGCATTGAGATATTACATATAATAATATATAATTTTAATTATAAGTTATATTAGCTTAGGTAGATGTGATCAAAACAAATAGAAGATTGCGAAGCTCATCTGAAGGTCTCCGCCACAGATACTACGTGCATCTTGCCTTAACGGTGCAATGCACATCGTGAAGTCGCGTCGGCTAATATAGAAAGAAATTAGCTTTTTACAGTTTTAACTCTTTATCTTAACAGCTCTCAAGTTTCAGATTTGGTGTAAGTTGTGCTGAAGTGATCCCGACAGCGCACTGCTGTGCGTCGAGTGGTGAACAGAAGTGCAAATTGCGCCGAAGCTGAAACTTTAGTCAAGGATCTTTTGGACGATTTCGTAGACATTGGCTGAGATCTCTTTTTCACTGAGTATCATCTCCAAAGCCTCTTTCATAAGTTCCTTGTTCTCAGGGTTCAAACGGTCATAACTTCTAAAAGCAGTCGTCAATCCCGAAGCGATCTGAGGATTTATGGTGTCAATCTCAATGACTTTCTCTGCCAAAAAAGCATATCCGTGCCCTGTCGGCGCGTGAAAAGCCACTGCATTACGTGCAAAGACACCCAAAAGCGCACGAACAAGGTTAGGGACTTTGACATCATAAACCGGATCATTTTGAAGCGCCTGAACACGGTCTATCGTTCCTTCACGTTCTGAAGCAGATAAGACTGACAGGTATTTGTTCATCACCAAGGTGTCATCTTTATAACGTTCATAAAAGTGTGTCAATCGTTCTTCTGCAAGGTCTGGAGTATAGTTCTCCAGCAAATCAAGGGCAACAATACGGTCTGTCATCGTCACACTTACCTCATACTGCTCAATACAGAGTGCATTGATCACATCATCTTCCAAGACCATCAAGTAACTTAATACTGCATTTTTAATAGAGCGTTCCCCCATACTTTGCGCATCGAGTTCGCTATTTGATGCTCTGTGATAGCGTCTATAGAGCTCTAACATCGTATCTTTATAACGTGACGCGAGGGCATGTTTTAGAACATTCAAAGCTTTGGAGATCGGCACGATATCGATCTCGACCTGCTCTTGCATCAAAACAGAGAGTGTCGGCAACTCAAGCATAAAGGCTTTGGATTCCAGACCAAGGCTATTGTCGGCCAAAATTGTTCCGAAGTTTTCAAGATAGCGTGTATCGACCTCTCCGCTCTCAACAAACATATCTATCGCATTCATCGCTGCTTTTTGTGTTGCTTCATAACGGATAAAGCCATCCGTCGCAAACTGCATTAAGTAACCGTAATCCGCCTGGTCATGTTCTATCTTGAAAGGTGCAGAGAAGTTATTGTTTATAGAGAGTATCGGCTTCTCTGTTACTCCTGTAAACAGAAATTCTTCTACCTCCTCCTGCACGATCAAAATACTATTTTTTAACAATGTTTGTCGATTGTCTTCCAAGTTCCAAGCAAGTCCATTCCCCTTAGAGTCTAATAGTGTAAAGGCGAGCGGAAAGTAATAAGGCTGTTGCTTCTCACCCTTCACATTTTCCGGGATCACCTGCTGCAGGGATAATCTATACTCCTGTTTTTCACCATCATAATATTCTCTCACTTCCAAGGTCGGTGTACGCTCTTGCGAGTACCAACGCGAAAAACGTTCCAGATCAAACCCTCCCTGAGAGTGCATGGCCCATAAGAAGTCCTCTGTTCTTACCGCTTGAGCATCAAAGGTCTCAAAGTAGAGGTCCATCCCCTTACGAAACTTCGCTTCACCCAAAAGCGTGTGGATCATACGGATGACTTCAGCACCCTTTTCATAGATGGTAGCCGTGTAGAAGTTGTTGATCTCAATATAACTTTCCGGTTTTATGGGGTGGGCTGTCGGCCCGGCATCTTCAACAAATTGACGTTCACGAAGTGCTTTGACATCACTGATACGTTGCACAGACACATCATTCATGTCGGCACTGAAACTCTGGTCCCGAAAGACCGTCAGCCCCTCTTTAAGTGTGAGTTGGAACCAGTCACGGCAAGTGATACGGTTGCCTGTCCAGTTGTGAAAATACTCATGAGCGATCACACTCTCAATTCCCATAAAGTTCTGGTCGGTCGCACTGTCTTCATCAGCAAGAACATAGTGCGAGTTAAAGATGTTCAGACCTTTGTTCTCCATCGCCCCCATGTTAAAACTGTCAACAGCAACAATATTATAGATCTCCAGGTCATACTCACGTCCGTAAACCTCTTCGTCCCACTTCATCGAGTTTTTAAGTGAACGCATCGCATGACCGCACTTGTTTTCATTGCCTCTGTCTACATAGATGTTGAGTTCGATCTCGCGTCCGCTCATGGTTGTGAAGCTGTCATTGACAACACCCAGATCTCCGGCGACCAGGGCAAAGAGATAGGAAGGCTTGGCAAAAGGATCCTCCCACTTTACCATCTGGCGTCCCTCTGCATAGACCTCTGTCTCTACCAGGTTTCCATTACCAAGCAAGACGGGGTAGCGCTCTGTCTCGGCAATAATAGTCGTAGTAAAAGTACTCATGTTGTCAGGACGGTCTATAAAATAGGTGATGTGCCTAAAACCTTCCGGTTCATTTTGTGTACAGAGAATGGTACCTGAACGGTAAAGTCCCTCTAAGGTCGTATTATCGTCCGGGTAGATCTTAGTCACCACCTGCAAGACAAATTCATCTTTATCACATATAAGGTCCATCCCCTTGTCTGTCTTTGTGAACTGTCCCTCTGCTTTTACATCATCGATCTTGACACAAAGAAGTTTCAACCCTTCTCCGTTAAGGTAGATCGAACCGGCACTCTTGTCTGATCGTGTGATCTGCATACGGTTAATAACAAGCGTATGTTCATCAAAGATCTCAAAAGTCATGTCTGTATGTCTGATATGATGGCTTGGCTGGGTGTAATCTTTTAGATGGATTGTATTGTTGAGACTCATAGATTATCCGTAATTTTTTAGGAATAATAGCATTACCTGTTTAACAAAAGCAACGAACCTTCTCTATTTATGTTCTTTCTTAGAAAACATTTTGTAACATAAAGCATATTTATAATTAAAGGGTAGCAATGTCCAACAAGTTAATAATGGCACGCCAGCCAATTGTCGATCTTAATAACACAACGATTGGGTATGAGTTTTTCTATCGTGATAATGAAGGCAAGGGGAACTTTACCGATCCCCGCTTTGCAACATCTTCTGTTCTTGTCAATATTCTCAACCAAGTCGGTGTGGACAACAGTATCGGTGATGCCAAAGCCTTTATCAACATCAGCGGCGACATACTGCTGACAGACATCCTTTACAATCTGCCTAAAGACCACTTTGTCTTTGAACTTGCTGCCGACATCCACATGGGAAAAAAAGAGATTGCCAATCTTGAACAGCTTCATGAAAGAGGCTATGTCTTCGCACTGGACAATACCCGTTTTGACGAAAACTACATTGGTAACTTTGGCCCTATCCTCCCTTACATCAGCTATGTCAAGTTTGACACTGTTCAGACAGATATCGAAAGTCTGCAAAAGAACATCTCTCTCTTTGACGGCAAGATACTTATCGCACAAAAGATCGAGTTCCAAGAGGTCTTTGATGCTTATAAAGATATGGACTTTCAATACTTCCAGGGTTATTTCATAGCCGAGATCTTCACTATCGAGCAGAATCGTCTCGACCCAAAACACCTAGGTGTTATTCGTATCTTCAATATGCTTCAATCTGATTATCAGATAGAAGATATCAGCAAAGAGTTTGAACTCCATAACGAACTCACCCTTCAACTGCTGCAGTTTGTCAAATCCATCCCAGAATTCGATCTGAGCGGTTCACCTTCTGTACAGGAGATCATAAACCGTGTCGGTACAGACAAGCTGAAACAGTGGTTGATGATGATCATCTATTCTCGTTCAAGTAAAAATGTCGATACCTCTAAAAGCCAATACTCTATTATGGTTCAAAACCGTATCGATACTATGCAAGGTATTTTGACTAAACTCGAAGCGTCAAAAGATGGTAAACTGCAGGAGCAGGCACGCTTAGTCGCACTGCTTTCACTTTTAGACGATGTCTTTGATGTCGAGATCGAAACAACGTTGAAAGCCTTTGATCTTGACTTTGAAGTCGAAGGTGCCCTTATCGGCCGCAAAGGCATGTTAGGAAACCTCTTGTCAATCGCTATAGCGATAGAAGAGGGCAACTTTGCCACGATGCAAGACCTTCTAGCCAAGATGGAACTGAATGTTGAGGATATTGAAGACATACTAAATAAAAGTCTGGATGCTACAAAAGAGTAATCCGCTCTTTGTCAAAACCGCGTGCAGTTAAAATACCTCGAACACTACAACGAAACGATCAAGGCCCAGGTTATTGCCTTGATAAAAGCAGAGAAATTGCCTGCTTTTCTTCTCCAAAAATACCCCTCTACCCACAACTGTAAAACAGACAAAAACCTCTATGACTACACCATTGAGATCAAAAACAGCTATCTTAAAAAGAGTCAACCTATCAGCAAGGTTCTGTTTGACGGCAAGATCCATGTTATCAATAACGCGCTCGGCATGCATACCTTTGCCTCTCGTGTACAAGGCGCTAAACTCAAAAGTAAAAATGAGATCCGTGTCGCCTCCATGTTTAAAAACGTTCCAGAGCCTTTTTTACGAATGATCCTCGTTCATGAACTGGCCCACCTCAAAGAGAAAGAGCATAACAAAGCATTTTATAAACTCTGCACCTATATGGAACCGGACTACCACCAACTTGAGTTTGACACACGCCTCTATCTTACCTGCATCGATCAGTTTGGAAAGATCTATTAATGCGCACAGCACTACTCTTTTAATTGATTTCTTAGCCTATCTATGGCAATATTATTGTATAGATAGTAAGGTGTTTTTTTGTGGATTAAAATTGTAACAGATGGTTTGAGTGATGACTATGAATCAAAGAGCCAGTGGATTTCTACCCTTTTTATTGTTGTAGGATCAATATCTTATATATACATCTTGTTTTCCACCTTAGAATTTAGCTCTATTTTAGGTGCAACCTTGACAACTATAGGCATTATTTCAGCCTATCTTACTGCAAAGATCAATCTGCATATATCTGCTAGTTGGACAAAAGCCTTGCTTATTTTCTTTTCCGGGCTTATTTTCCTCTTTTCAGAGATATCTGAAACCTCTTCTATTATCTCATATATTGGATATTTTTTACTTCTAATGACTATCAACAACTTCTACTTGGCCTATTTAACACGTCAGGACTCAACAGCTTTTGCATGGATTATCAATGCGCTTCTAAATGCCATATTCACCTACCTGATATTCTTTAATCCAGAAACATCGGTTAATGATATTGGTCTCTTTGTAGCATTCAGTTTGATCGCAGATGGGTTAACAGTTCTTTATTCTGGGCGAAATATTTATATACGTCCGTAAACAAAGATTAGTCAATAAATTTACTTGACAAAATGGGTAGACCTACTCTAGAGCAATTAGCTACAACCCTTTGAAAGCCAGATAATCTGTAATGATCTGACCATGGTCAAAAACAAAGCTCTCTTTATCGAGATCGGCCAAAGCAACTACCCTTGTACTTTTGGCATCATCCCCGGCTTGCGGCATAGCAAAAGCTTTACAGATATAAACAGCCGACATTGTGTGAAAACGCGGGTCCCGCGATGGATCGGAGTAGAGCCCCAGCAGTTGTTCGATCTCAACTTCCAAACCGACCTCTTCAGACATCTCCCGTTTCAGACAGTTCTCAATCGTCTCACCAATATCCATAAAACCACCGGGTAGTGCTGTACCGTGAGGCGGGTTTAGACGATCTATCAAGACAATCCCTTTAAACAGATCATCCATATAGATCTCAACAATACCGTCAGCTGTGATGTAGGGAGTCTCTATTGCCATCGGTCAATGTACCGGCAGGTAAGCGTATCCATCATTTTGCCATTTGATCAGATAGACACTTTTATTAAGGTCTGTTTTCACATAACCATAAAGTACTTTTTTATC
>JAUVKK010000125.1 GCA_030596305.1 Helicobacteraceae bacterium
GTTGATTGTATTTGGTGTTGATAAAGCGGTACGTAACGCTAAAGATATTGAAAATATTCAAATCGTCTCTTATGGCGGTGCACCGATCTATATTAAAGATATTGCAACCGTTACAAAGGGTGATGATATTCAAAATATGAAATCAGCCACAATAAGCTTTAAAGAGAATGGTTTGGGAAATGAGATACCACAGACTACACTCAGTATTTCCAAGAAAAAGGGCGCTAATGTCGTTGAAGTCAACAAAGCGATATTTTCTCTGGTAGAGTCTTTAAAACCTGAGCTAGACGAGGCGAAGATAGGCTATATCATCACAAGAGATGATGGCTATACAGCAAATCACTCTGTAAATGAGCTGGTCATACACATTGTCATATCTGTCATAATCATAGGTATTTTACTGATCTTGACACTAGGGTATAAAGAGGCGTTTATTGTTACTCTTACCGTGCCCATGATCATCTCCATAACACTCTTTACCGGTTATCTTCTTGGGCAGAGTATTAACAAGATCTCTCTGTTCTCTCTGCTCCTGAGTCTAGGACTTCTGGTTGATTCGGCTATCATCGTTATAGAAAACATTCACCGTCACTTTCACGACCACGATGCAGGTTCAAAAACAGTTAAAGAGATAGCTATTGCCGCTACAAACGAAGTAGGTAATCCAACCAACCTGGCAACTATAGCTATCATCATGACTTTTCTTACAATGTTTCTTGTTGGCGGAACAATAGGCCAATACATTAGACCTATTGCAATCTTTGCTCCTATTGCGATGCTTGCTTCACTGGTTGTTGCTTATATATTTACTCCGTATTTTGTCAATAAACTTATGACGAAGGAGGACTAGAAGAGATGAAACACAATATCAAGATCGACTCTTTAGTGTATGACCTGCTTCATAGTCGTGGTAAAAAAGTCCTAGCACTGCTAATCATGCTTGCAGCTCTAGTCTCATCTGTTCTGTTAGTAACAACAGAGACTGTAAAGGTCAAGCTGCTACCAAAACCCCTGGCTGATACTTTTACGATCTATGTCGACCTGCCAGATGGAAAATCAGTTTATGAGACTAAAGAGGTCACAAGCTGTATCATCAAACATCTCAAAGGTGAAGAGATCATTACCGACATGTCAGTGTTTCTTGGGGAGAGCGCACCAACAGACTTTTCTTCAATGATCAAAGGCAGGCTGTTCGAGAGCGGTGAAAACATTGCTAATATTGTTGTTAACCTAAAAAGAGATTCTGAACGAGACGAGAACTCTATACTGGCAGTTCATAGGCTTCGTCCTATCATCCAAAATGGCTGTGCTATGCACAACGTTAAAATCAAGATGATTGAACTACCAGCAGGTCCTCCTGCTCTTGCCTCTATTGTTTTAGAGATCACTAGTGATACTGAGTTGAAACCTATGGAAGAGTTGGGCTATCAGTTGGAGAGTATTTTCAAAAACACGCCACGACTTGTTGATGTAGATGTTGTCAGCGACAGCAGCTATATGCAGTATTCAGTCCAATTGAAAAATAATAAGATCCTTTCATCCAATCTACAGTTAGACCAAGTGAAACAGATCTTATACCTATCATTTGAAGGTATGGACATCGCCTATACAAATAATTCCAATGCAGAAAATCAGATCCCTATACATCTTGTGCTCAATAAAAAGACTAAAACATTTCATACTCAAGATAAAAAGTCTTTGAAGGCCAAGTTATCCGAAATCAAACTTATGAACAGCCTTGGCCTATTAGTACCGCTAAGTGAATTAGTTTCCATAGTAGAACGTAGAAATGAGCATAAGATCATCTCTAAAAACCTTACTCCCATTGTCAGTGTTGTGGGAGAGACAGATATGGAGAGTCAAATATATCCTCTCCTTAGTATCAGAGAAGATATCGTTGAAAAACTATCAGATCAATATAATGTCCAAAAAACAAATTTTCTAGACTTCACATTAACAGATAGGACTACTAACGAGAATTTTTATCTGCATTGGGATGGTGAGCAAAAGCTCTCAATGGACACCATCATTGACTTAGGTATGGCTCTTGGTGTTGCAATAGTATTGATCTTTTTCATGATGGTTGTATATTATAAAAATTTCTCTTTAGCGACTGCCATTGTCTTGGCTAGTTTTATCTCTGTGGCAGGTGTGATCTATATACATCTTCTGTTTGATATTTTTACAAGTGAGACATTTTACATGACGGGGACTTCCCTTATTGGATTTATCGCTCTGATCGGTATCAACTCGAGAAACTCACTTTTGATCATAGACTTTGCAAAACAGTTGATAGAAGAGAACAGCATGAGTGTTGAAAGAGCTATCGCTGTTTCAGTAAACACTAGAGCCAAACCAATCCTTTTGACCGTGCTGGCCATTATATTTGCCAGTGCCTTGTTGGCAACAGACCCTGTTTTTGGTGGCTTAGGTGTTGCCTTGATAGGTGGGACATTGGCAGCTTACGCCGTCTCACTGTTTATTGTACCAATTATAATTCATGGTGCGTTGCTAAGACAATACCCTGAAGCTGGAGAATCACATGGAAAGTAAAAAGAACATCTCTTTAGTACTTGGCAGTGGAGGAGCAAGAGGTTATGCACACATCGGGGTCATTGAAGAACTTCTAAAGCATGGGTATGAGATCAAATCGATCTCTGGGTCATCAATGGGCGCAATGATCGGTGCCCTGTACGCCTGTGGAAAACTTGAGACATTTAAAGATTGGGTCTTATCACTTGATCTGATAGACACTATTAAACTGCTTGACTTTTCTCTGGGCAAAAGCGGCATCATTCAAGGCGATAAGGTCTTCTTGGCTCTTGAAGAGATGATTGGTGACATCACAATAGAGGAACTGCCTATCTCATATACAGCTGTTGCAACAGATGTAGTAAGACAAAAAGAGGTCTGGATCCAAAAAGGGAAGCTTTTGGATGCCGTGAGAGCCTCAGTTGCCATTCCTACCATCTTGACACCCAAAAAGATAGGAGATCAATATCTGATCGACGGAGGTGTGCTAAACCCTCTGCCAATTGCACCAACCGTATCCGACAGTACCGATTTGACCATTGCCGTTAAACTCAACGCTATTGTTGCCAAAGATTACAAAGTACCTGTTCCAAAAAAAGAGCAAGAGAAAGAGAACAGCATACAAAATATCTTTTTTGAGATGACACAAAAAGCAGAAGACTTATTTTCAAGAGAGTTTACAAGCACCTATAGCGAGATGGATATGTTTGACATCATGGGTCGCACAATTGATACAATGCAAAATGCTTTGGAAGCCTGTAAAATGGCAGGGTACTCCCCTGACATTGTAATAGACAGTCCTCATGATGCCTGCGGTTTTTATGAGTTCAATAAAGCTTATAAGATCATTGAATTAGGAAGGATCATTACAAAAGAACAGCTCAAGGAGATAGGATGAGAAAAGATTCACCTTATTATCTGCCTAGTATAAACGTTTTACAAAGCGCTACACTCTTTCAGGGTGTTGATGAGCAGATGATGGAAGAGGTATTGGGATACTTTACTCCTATGACCTTACCTAAGAAAAGTGTTATAGATATATCTCAAACAAAAGAATCTTTTTTTGTGATCATCAGTGGAAGAGTAAAACTCTCAAAGGTCAACTTGGAAACAGGACGTGAATACATTATATTTCTTCTTAAAGGTGGAGACGCCTTTGACATCATTTCACTGCTTGATGGCGAGGAGCATGAAGTCATTATTGAAGCGATTGATGAACTTCAACTGCTAAAGACCCCTATTACAACAGCGCGTAACTGGCTAGATAAACACCCGGAATTTAATAAGAATTTTTTATCTTATCTTGGAAACAGAATGCGCCTGCTTGAAGACTCTGGCGCTAATCTGGCACTTTATGACACGATGACAAGGTTGGCAAAATTAATTTTACGTTACGTCGATTATGATAATGCAAGGCAAGATGCAAACGTGTATCCCCTCAAGCTGATAAATGATCTTTCTCATGAAACTTTGGCCCAGATGATAGGCTCTGTACGAAAAGTTGTAAACCTTAATATACAAACATTGAAAAAAGAAGGAGCCATTACTTCAATACGGGGGCAACTTTCTGTAAAAAACCTGCAAAA
>JAUVKK010000129.1 GCA_030596305.1 Helicobacteraceae bacterium
GATTATCTGCATTAAGTCCCAACATAAAAATAAGTAATAACAACACTGTTTTATATATCACAATTATCCATTCATAAACTCTAAAAGTACCTTGAGTAAGCTATTTATAGCATAAAGTGAACGATTAGTAAAGATGAGCAGAGAAGTAATTCAGATAAGTAAAAGTGATAGATTTAGATGTGAATTTTAATATAGGGTGTAAAAAGAGAGAGGAAAAGAGAAGTGCAACGCAAAAGCGTTGCAAGAGAAACTAGATGTTGTCGCGGATTGAAAGTGCTTCAATCGTTTTCATGTAAGATTCTCTGTTAGTACGTTTTAGGTAACGCATCAAACGACGACGCTGACCAACTAGTTTAAGAAGACCTAAACGAGAAGCGTGATCTTTGTTAAAAGATTTAAGGTGATCAGTTAGCTCCGCAATACGTGTACTAAGTAGTGCAATTTGAACCTCTGTAGAACCAGTGTCCGTGTCATTTTTTCCGAATTTGCTTACAATTTCTTGTTTTTTCGCCGCATCTAAAGCCATAATAGCCTCCATAAGGGTATATAAATTTCACTTTCCAGCATCTGCTGTCAAATGTTGAACGCGAATTATAGCCAAATATTTCTTTTTAATCAATAAGACTCCTCTATGGCGAGGAGAAGATAGCGAAACTTATTCATCTCGTCTGAGCTGAAACAGATAGAGGTTCTCTAGAGAATCGCATCAAGCTTAATCAGACAAACTTTGTCTCAAACACAAGCTCACTATGATATAATACAAGTAATTACAAAATATAATTTTTGGACACACTATGTTAATGACCCGCGCCAGTGAATACGCCCTTTTATCCCTGATTGTTCTTGCAAAAGCTGACAAACCTATGGATGCTGACACCCTCTCCCGTGAGCTTGACATCTCTAAAAGCTTCTTGGCTAAGATACTTCAAGCAATGGCCCGTAAAGATATCCTAAACTCTTTTAAAGGGGCACACGGAGGCTTTGCCTTAGCCAAAGACAAAAATGACATCACGGTTGCAGAGATCATGAATGCTGCCGAAGGCAAGTCACCGGCAGTATTTGAGTGTGCATCAAACGAGAGTACCTGCCCTTCTGAAAAAGCATCTGCCTGCTCTATCTGGCCATTTTTAAAACGTCTGCAAGGTAAGATCGATCACTTTCTTGAACACCTCACCTTAGCCGATATTATGGAAAAATAAGAGACACTCTTTCAACTTAACCACTACTAAAGGACTCCTTTGAAGCCTACTATCTATCATCTTTCACACATCGACCTTGACGGCTACTCATGCCAACTCATCATGGAATACACTCCTTATAAAATCCACTCATATAATGCCAATTACGGTGCTGAAGTCGTGGAACGTCTTAATGAGATACTCGAGCAGCTTAAAAAAAGCGATGAAGCGTCTCTGATCTTCATTACAGACCTTAATCTAACAGCTGACGAAGCAAAATGGCTGAACCGTGAAGTCGACAGACTAAATGAGCAAGGCAAGAAGATCAAGATCACACTTCGTGACCACCATGGAAGCGGGCAAGAGTCTGCTAACAAGTACGATTGGTACTTCTTAGACACTGAAAAGTGCGCTACTAAACTTACTTATGAGTATGCTAAAGAGGTCTTTGAACTTGATGAACCAGAGTGGATGGCCAAGTATGTTGCGGTTGTCGATGCGGTTGATCTTTGGCACCAGGACCAGGTCGAGAACTTTGAGTATGGAAAAGTCTGTATGCGTCTAGTGACTGAGACACGTGAACTTAACCGTATTGTTTTTGGTGATGAAGATCGTAAGTACAAGGTTGCGCTGCTTAAAGAGGCAGCCCATATGGTGCATGCAGACAATGCCAATATTGTATTAGACGAAAAGATACATGCACTCAAAAAGAATTTTTTCCGTGAAGAGAGTGACGACACACTGGATAATCTTGCTACAAAATTCATTGTGAAACTTCTTGGAACAAAGATGAAGACCATGACGATCTATTACAAAGGATACAAAGGGTTTTTATCGTACGGTGTAGGAAATACCTCTATCGTCGGTAATGGCTTTTTAGTCACCTACCCTGAGTATGATTTCATCGTAGATGTCTCTACCCGAGGAACAATGAGCCTGCGCGCAAACAACAAGGTCAATGTTGCTCACATATCAAAAGAGTGGGCAGGCGGTGGTGGACATCCCAATGCTGCCGGCGGACGCATTCAGGGCTTTAAAGAGCAGTTTCGTTATGACAAGGTCAAGATGCAGATTGAAAACCTTATTCACGCCAAAGAAGCTGTTGCAGGCAAGCTAGAGTACAAAGCTGACGCTTAACAACTTACTTTCCAAGCCATAATCTTATTAATCCCACTAATCCGTGGGCAAGCTCTACAACTTCTTTTCTCGCAGACCAGTAGGGTTATTTAGCGTTAATACTAACTCGCACCGATTCCTGTTTTAGCCAAGGCCTCTTTGACGCTCTCATGCGCCATAGTCACATTCCAGGCCGGTTCCCAAACGATCTCAACGGCACAGAAATCACTCTCCGTTTCACGTGTCACAGCCTCTTGAACCCACTGGATCATCATCTGATGCAGAGGACAACCCCGTGTTGAGAGTGTCATCTTCACAGAGACATGACCATTTTTCAGGACAATAACATCGTAGATAAGACCCATCTCTACCAGATTAAATCCTACTTCCGGATCAATAACCGTCGAGATCGCTTTATAGACCTCTTCTTCTGTCACTATACTCATAATACTTCCTTTCCGTATCCCATCATTGTATGTACACTATAAAGCAGGTAAACAGCACCTACTGCCAGTGCTGACACACCGCCATAAAAAAGTTTGTCATCTTGCAGTAACAAGGCTATACCTACCAAACTCACACCTGCTGCACTAAAGACCATCTGTGCATCTGCCTGGCGTTTTGGCACCATCTCATGTAACATCGGGACTTTCTCTTTTCCGACCAGAGGTGCATAACGCTCAAACCAGACTAAAAAAGGGATGATCTTATAGAGGTGAGAGGTGATCAGAAAACCGGTAAAACCTGCCATCAAAAACCATCCTGCACTCATCAACCACGCCTCTGAACCACCAAAAATAAACACTACCGTAAAGACCATCGAAAGCAGAAGCGTAAAAAATGCAAATACAAGTGATTTCACCCAGACATCATTCTCTTTTCGCGCTCTTGTCTTAGCAATAAGATAGACCTGGTAAAAATAACTGCCTAGTGCTACTAAGATCGCAGCAATACCAAACCACTCTAATAAGGCAAGATCAAACAAGGATCCGACCATGACCGTAGAGACTGCAGCTATCATCAACCTATAAGCCCACAGCATCGGCTTGTCATTAAAACCATGAGAGAGGCCAAACATCGGTAACAAAACCATCGAGAGACCCATAATAGTCAAAATAACATATCCGCCAAAGACAGCGAATACATGGGCTTTTAACCAGTGATGCGGATTGATGTCAATAAAACCTCCGAAAGAGAGAGCCATCACAAAACCGCTTACAATACCAAGCAGTAAAAAGACATTACTTGTTCCCATTACTGAGACTACGATAGAGTTATGCTCACCTCTTTTAAGTGTCCAGAAGAGATCAGCGGCAAAAATGATCATACTTACCAACACGATCATTCCGCCAAAGGGGAGTAAGGATGTAGAGTATGTAAATCCGGCAACCATCAAAATCGTACCTACCGTAAGCATCGGCCAGATAATGTAGAAAAAATCAACTGCAGCATGACCTACTTCGATGACAACAGGTACAAGCTGCGCCATCGCCCCAAAAATGATCATCATCACAAAACCAAGCATATAGAGATGTACCCAAGCTATTGTACTCATATCACTGAATGAAGCGCTGCTATCGAGGAAGAAAAGGGCCACAATACTTACAACATAAAAGATAGTACCTACTAAGAAGTAAGGTGATATCAATGCAAATGGCGGCGCAAA
>JAUVKK010000012.1 GCA_030596305.1 Helicobacteraceae bacterium
CGGTTGACGATGCTTGCTGAGGTATCGCCTTTGACCCATTTTGTCACCCCGAAACTGCAGGTGACGGTACGTGCAAGCTCACTGTAGTTGTACTGAATGTCTTTTCGCAGTCTCTCTGCCAATCCTGCCGCGCTGTCAGCATCCAGGTTTGGACAGATAATGAGAAACTCCTCACCACCCCAACGTCCCACAGCATCTTCGTCACGAACATTGGCTTTGAGATTATCTGCTATTTGTATGATCACCTTGTCACCGACTGGGTGCCCATACTCATCGTTGATAGACTTAAAGAGGTCGATGTCGAGAAGGATCAAACTGAAACTCTCACTGTGGAACTTGGCGCGTTCACAGATAGTACGTAAAAGCTCTTCGATCTTACGGCGGTTGTAAAGTTTGGAGAGGCTGTCTGTCTCTGAGATGTAGCGCAGTTCCCTGTTAGTGTTGTGCAGCTCCTCTTGGGTTGTTTTCAGTGTTTTAAGGGTCTTTGAGAGCTCTATATTCTGTTTTTCAACCAGGACCTTGTCAATGGCTTTGGCAACCAGTGTGTGGTAGATCTTGGAGATATAGATGGCAATGCCGATAAACATACTTAAAAAGACCATCTGCATGATAACAGCGGTTAGACTCACCTTCGATGAGGTAAAAGACTCTGTGATCGTACCTAGTTCTATTGTGTGGTTGGAGAGAGCCAAGACTGTGATGAGAATATATGAGAGCAGGCTGGAGAGACCGGTAATGAAGGTGAGTTTAGGCGAAAAACGGATGGTTGCCAGTGCGACCCACAGAAAGTAGAGCAGATAGGCCTCAGTCTTAAAGGTACGAAAGGTACCGATGGTGTAGATAAATACGGAGAGGACAACAACGTCAAGCGTTGTAGAGAGATACTTCAGCCATCGATAATGCTGGCCGCGCAGGGTAATAAAAAAGACAAATATTGCATACAAGAGGTTAATAGAGGCGCCAACAAGCAAAAAGTTAAAGCTATTTAATGGTACTTCACTTTTTATAGCAAACCCAACACCCAGATAGACAAAGGTAAAAAAGAAGCGCGCATAGTTTGCATATTTTTCACTACGCATCTCTTCTTGGATAAAAAGTTCCGATATTGATGCGGTATCAACTGATATAGAAGGTTTCATACTTGATTATACTATATACGCAGTATTTATATCACTGAAATTGTTTTTGTAAGTTATATTATAAGAGTAAGTGACGACTGTGTGATAAAATCAACCGTATAATATGGTTTAGAAACTAAATGATTTTCTAAACCGTTCCTCTTCCAGGCTTGCTTGAGAAGAGGCCACTTCTGCCTGTTCTTTTAGCGTATGGATCATTTTAAAAGAGATGGAACCTGCTGTGTTTGTCTCTTCAGAACCTTCTACCTTGGTAAATCCAAGTCGTTCATAGAGGTGTATAGCAGGGTTGTTCTCGCGTACTGAAAGGGACATCTGGGGGTAACTTTTGACGACCTCTCTCATAAGCTGTTCCATTATCTGAGTACCTATACCCTGATTACGATACTCTGGGAGAACAGCAAATGCGAGTTCCGGTGTTTTGGTATCAACATGTCCAAACCCGTTAAGCAGCATGCGTACCCAGGCACCGCCAGCTACTTTGTTGTCAACAAAGGCATAAACACCGATATCACCGTTAAAGTTTCCGTAGTTTCGGTGGTACTGCTCCAGGTAAGGGTGATCATCCAGGGTCTCATCGCTTTCGTCTAAGCGTGCAGCGTAATGGAGAAGGTCTTTGACGATGAAGTGCTCAGAAGAGCGTAAAAAGTATAATTCAATATTCATAGTGAAATTATACCTTTTTGTAATCTATGCAACTTGTTTTTTTCCTGTTACTCTTACGAGATTGGACAAACACAGTTTAAATGTAGAGGAAGTATATAATCAACTAAACGTTGATGTGTCATTAATGAGATGGTAATAGGTATGTTATAGAGAAATGGTACAATAAAAGAAGAAATGACAATTTGAACAATATAGTGGTTTTTTGTACTTGCGGTGATGATGTATTTCAAAAAAAGTGAGATAGCTCACTTTTTTGAGAGTAGAGTCGTAATGGTAAAAAATTTTGCAAAAAGAGGAGGAAATTGAAATGAGTAATATTGCGATTTTATGCTCTGGCGGAGATGATATCTCCCAAAGAAAAGTGAGTGATCTCACTTTTTTTGAGAGTAAAGTAGCATCAATAAAAACCATCGTAGACAGAGGAGAAAAGTAAGATGAGTAACATCGCGATTTTATGCTCTGGCGGAGATGTTTCCGGCATGAACCCGGCCCTCAAACATTTTGTTGAATACAGTATTTTAAAAGGTCTCAAGCCTTTTTTAATCTACGATGGTTTTGAAGGTTTGATCGATAACAATATCGTTAGTGCAAGTTATAAAGATGTTAGCGGTATTATAAGCCGTGGCGGAACAAAGATAGGCTCGGCGCGTTCTGAACGTTTTATGCAGGCTTCGTTTCGTAAGACAGCCAAAGAAAATCTAGACAAACACAATATAGACAAACTCGTTGTTTTAGGCGGTGATGGCAGTTTCAGTGGCATGGAAATATTTTATGAAGAGCATGGAATTGCTTTTTCAGGTATCCCTTCGACGATCGATAATGACATTGTAGGGACCGACTACTGTCTAGGTGTCGATACTGCACTCAATATCATTCGTGAAGCACTCGATGCCATTCGTGATACGGCTGCATCATTTAAGCGAGCTTTTATTGTTGAGACAATGGGACGTGATTGTGGCTACCTCGCACTTGTGTCGGGATTGACCTCGGGTGCTGAGCTCTGTTTGATTCCTGAAGTGCCGTATGATCTGTCTGCTTATGAAGAGAAGTTTAAAGAAGAACTTGCCAATGGCCGTCGCTATTTCCTGGCGGTAGTCTCTGAGGGGATAACACAGCCTTCAGATGAGATAGCAAAATGGTTTGAGAAGGTCATTGGTGTTGAATCCCGCGTGTCGGTTTTAGGTCATATTCAACGTGGCGGCAGTCCGACAAGCAGAGACAGGTTGATGGCATATCGATTTGTGAATTTTGCGATTGACGGTCTTTTGGCGGGAGAAAAAGATAAGATCTGCTGTTTTAATGACAGCCGATTTAATTACAAGTCTATTGCCGATGTTGCTAATAAAAAGTATCAGATCGATCCGGCTCTATTCGAGCTTGCCAGATTTACGTCACTGAACTGTATAGAGTAACTTCTCTAAAGTCACTGCGTGTACCGGGAATCGGTCTGTTGGAGACACCGCGTAGGCTGTAGACAAAAGAGATCTTGGGTTCGTCACTCTCATTTTTGTTGGCGTAGTGCAGAGTTTTGGCATGAAAGAGAACCACATCGCCTTTTTTGAGGTTAAAATGGACACGCTTGGCGATGATCTCCTGGTTTTGCGGCAGGTCATCTCTAAAGGCCGAGCTCTTATCAAACTGCTCGGGAGAAAAGGCCATCTTGTGTGTTCCCGGTATAAATTCCAGTAGACCGTTGTCGAGGTATTCATCACCAAGACTCAGCCAGACACTCATCAGATTGTCATTTTCAAAGTGCCAGTAACGGATGTCCTGATGCCAGGTGGTGACGGAGCTGACGTGAGGAAGCTTGGTCATGATGGAGTTGTGGTGGGCTAAAAGAAGGCGTGGTTCTTCACCGAGCAGCTGCTCCAGGACAGGACGCATCTCAGGATTGGTCATCCACTCTGCAAATAGAGGGTCACGGTCATAGACCTGTCGCAGACGACGGGTTGTTTTGGCGCCGCTTCGTTTTTGAAGATACTCCTCTTCACTCTCTATCGGTTCGATCATCTCATAGAGGTGTTTGGCAGCGACGGTGCGGAGCTCGTCACAGGTTTGAGCAGTGGCAAACTGACGTAACAGAAGAAAGCCATTGGTATGGAACTCGTCGATCTGTTGCGGCGTTAGTTGCATTTTGACCCCTTCTTCGGTTTATTGGCACTATTTTAGCGAAATTCTCTAAATACGCTTGACATAGCGTTATATACTTTAATATACTGCGCTTATGAAAAACAGATCTTCTTACCACTTGCTGAGCAAACTTTTTTTAACACATGATCAAGAGCAGTTCATTACGCCTGAGCGTGTTGAACTTCTTAAAAGTATTGCTAAAACCGGCTCTATAAGCGCCGGTGCAAAAGATATGTCCAAAAGCTACAAATGGGCCTGGGACAGTATCGATCAGATGAACAGCCACTCCGGCAGCGAGCTGGTCAGTAAGTCCAGCGGCGGTAAAGGCGGCGGCGGTGCAGAGGTCACGCCATTTGCGATAGAGCTTATAGATTATTATGATGACCTAAAGCGAATATACCAAAACAAGATCGAGAGTTATCAAGAGCGTTTCAATCAAGCGTTTAAAAAGGGCTCCTTTACCAAGGATATCGCTTCAACACTTCATGGCCGTGTCTCAAACATAGAGTGTAATGACGATGTCTGTGAGGTAGCCATAGCGTATGGTGAGGTCACCTTAAAGGCTAAGTGTAAAAAAGCGATGGGGCTCTCTAAAGATGATGCAATATCTTTTATGGTCGAGTCAAATCAGATCATCATCGCAAAACAGGCGGTCGAGATCAGTGCACAGAACCTCTTAGTGGGTGAGATAACAGCGATAGTCGAAGATGGAAAAAAAGTCTATCTGACACTGAGACTCTCTACAGAAGAGGAGTTGAAAGTGTTAATAACGACGGATTCATTGGCACAGCTAAACCTTACACTCGGTCAACAGTGTTACGCATATTTTAAAACGTATAACATAACTATTTTGGGAGAAAAAACTTGAGAGCAATCAGAGGGCTGACAAAAAGAGGATTTCAAGCAACAACGACACTAATAGCTTTTACACTCTATCTGCAAACTGCTGTTGCTGCTGAGACAACAAAAATTGTAGATGACACTGCAGAGGTAAAACTTAAAAAAGAGCTGCCCCGTGCCACGATGAAAAGCAACTCAAAAGTGGCATATTTTGACGAGCCTGGTGAAGTGGATAGTTTTGGGGAACTCTTCTCAGAAGGTAAGTTTTATGGACGTCTTCGTTCTAACACCTTTCACTTCTGGTGGAAGGAGGAAGACAGCAGTCATGATATTCATCTTATCTCAGGACTTGGCGGTTCTGTTGTCTATCAGAGTGCTATCTATTCCGGCTTTGATTTTGGTGCGGGTCTCTACTACTCGCATGGATTTTTCAAGGCAAAAGAGGACAACGCGCTCTTCCTGAAAGCCGGCAAAGACGCTTTTAGCCGCTATGAATTTCTAAAGACAGGAAACAAAAACATGGCTGCTCTGGGGCAAGCTTATGTACGTTACACATGGAACCGTGAGACACAGATTACTGCCGGTCGACAGATCGTAGAGTCTTTTTACACCAAGTCAAATGACACCAAGATGATCCCAAATACCTTTGATGGTCTTGTCTTTGACACGGAAGCCATTCCAGATACCAAAATACAACTAGCCTATTTAGCGGCCCAGAAACTGCGAGACCATACAGAATCACATGCTGTATTGATGTACGGAGACTGTGCAAGTGATGGCTGTTTTGACCCTACTGATCCAGACCAGGCAAAGATAGCCAGTTTAAGTGAAAATGATGACTCGGCAATGCATAGAGGTCTCACCTATTCCAATCTTTTAAAAGAGGGGAAACCGACTGATGCGCCGTTGATCACGGGTGACTTTCACACCAGTTTTGACTACAGCTTTGATATTGATGCCTCTTTTTATGTTGTTCCTGAGCTTCTCTCCCAGGCAATGATAGAACTCAATCACGAGATGACCTTCGGTCCAGTCCGTGTCATTCCAGGTCTGCGCTACATCAAGCAGTTTGACCTGGGTGCCGGTGCTGTGGGCGGAGCTTCCCTCTCTGGAGACTTAAACGCTACAAATCAAAAAAACTATACAGACTATGACTCGCTGGAGTCACAGATGATAGCCGCACGTTTAGTCTTTAAAGTAGACAACTACAAGGTGAATTTCGGTTACAGCTATATCTTGGATGAAGCTGACCTCGTCACACCGTGGCGCGGTTTTCCAACGGCAGGATACACACGTTCTATGGCACGTTATAACTGGAAAGCTAACACTAAAAGCTATCGGGCAGAAGTTGTACGCTGTACAAGTACAGATGGTGTTTACAATGATCTATATGTGCAAGCATCCGTGTTGTTTCAAGATAATGATGAGAATAAAAACAGCTTACTGCTTGACGATTCTCTCTACTACTATCTTGGCCTGATGCAAAATATTGAAGCTTTAGATAACTTACAATGGCGTTTTCGTATCGGTTTCAACCAATACTTGAACACAAGTCCTAAGACGATAGACAGTACTGAGTTTAGCGACAACGATCTAAATAATCTCGATACCCGTTTTGAGATCAACTACTTTTTCTAGGCAATATTGATGAAACATTTATGGATTGTATTGGCATTTATGGGGATATCGCTTTCAGCAGGTGAGATCACGATCGCTGTGGCAGCCAATGTCAGCTATGCCATCGATGAGTTGAAAGAAGAGTTTGCTAAAAGTCATCCCGATACTAAAGTGCGTGTCACTCTTGGCGGCAGTGGAAAATTGACGGCACAGATCAAAAGCGGTGCCCCTTATGGACTCTTTATGTCTGCCAACATGAAGTACCCGCAAGCGCTGTATGATGACAGGATGGCTATTACCAAACCTCTTGTATATGCTCAAGGTGCCTTGGCTTATTTGAGTGTCAAGAAACTGGACTTCTCGAAAGGCATGGAACTTCTCAGGGATGAAAAGATCGAAAAGATCGCGGTAGCAAACCCAAAAACAGCACCCTACGGCAAAGCTGCAGAAGAAGCAATGAAAAATGCTAAGATCTATGATGATGTAAAATCAAAATTTGTTTATGGTGAGTCTATATCACAGACAGTCTCTTATGCAGTTATAGCCGCAGATATCGGTATCATTGCGAAGTCCTCACTGTATAGCTCAAAGATGGCAGAGTATAAAGAAGATGTGAATTGGGCTTCGGTAGACCCGGCACTATATACCCCTATCAAACAGGGGATCGTACTGCTCAAATATGGTGAAGAGAATAAAGAATACAAGGCTTTTTACGACTTCATCCTCAGTGACAAAGCCAAAGTGATCCTCAAAAAATATGGATACATGATCTAATGAATAAAATAACAGCGATTATCACTGACATACAAAGTATTGATACCGTCAACATCGTCAGTTTTGATGTAGCCGGCCAACTCATGCAGATGATGGCGCTGGAGTTAGATGAACGACTTGACGTTGGCTCAAAGGTCATTGTGGGGGCAAAAGCAACCAATATAGTCTTGGCAAGAGAGAGAGTAGAGGCTATAACTATCTCGAACCAACTTGAGGTAAAGATAGTAGGCATCGACATGGGAGCCTTGCTCTGCAGTGTCTGCTTTGACTTTGTCGGTGAACGTTGGGAGAGTATTATTACACGTGAGTCGGCTTTGCGAACAGAGTTGAGAGCTGACGACAAGATCGTGGCGCTCGTAAAGTCGAGTGAACTCTCTATAGTGGAGATATTGTGATGGACTTTATGGCCTTGGATCTTGAACCTTTTTTGATCTCTTTTAAACTGGCAGGGATCACAACGCTCATCCTTTTTATCATTGCTATGCCGATCAGCTGGTGGCTAAGTCAGACACAGTGCAGATGCAAACCCTTTGTGGAGGCTGTCACTTCTCTTCCTATTGTCCTTCCTCCTTCGGTCTTGGGTTTCTACATCCTTTTTGCCCTCTCTCAGAATTCACCGATCGGTGCTTTTTTTGAAGAGACCTTCGGTATTAAACTGGTCTTTAACTTTACGGGTCTGGTGATCGCGAGTGTCTTCTACTCGTTTCCATTTATGGTGCAGCCGCTGCAGGGTGGTTTTGAGTCTCTGAACAAAAACATGTTGGAAGCCTCATACATCGCAGGAAAGAGCAAGTTTCAGACACTGTGGCGTGTGGCGCTGCCCAATATAAAACCGGCAGTGTTGACGGCTCTTATCGTCACCTTCGCCCATACTGTAGGCGAATTCGGTGTGGTCTTGATGGTGGGAGGTTCTATTCCCGGTGAGACGAAGGTGGCATCGGTGGCGATCTATGAGTTTGTTGAGGTGATGGACTATTCACAGGCTCACGTCTATAGTATCATCATGTTAGTGATGAGTTTTGTGGTGTTACTTGGCGTCTATATGTTCAATCAACGTCATAACAAACGTATAGGTATACGATAATGGTTTCGATAAATATACATAAAACACTTCTAGGCAGTGTCGGTCAGATGGATCTGGATATTGACATCACTGTTAATGAACATGCCTTTGTTGCCTTGGCAGGTCAGAGCGGTAGTGGAAAGACAACACTGCTTCGTATCTTGGCAGGGCTTGAAAAAGCAGAAGGTGTTATAACTGTTAGTGAGGATGTTTGGCAAAAGAACAGCACTGTTTTAGCACCGCAAAAACGCGGTATAGGCTTTGTCTTTCAAGAGTATGCGCTCTTTGCCAACATGAGTGTACAAGAGAACCTGCTCTATGTGACTAATGATCAGGATCTTGCCAAACATCTGTTAGAGATGACAGATCTGTATGCGCTCAGAGACCGTCTACCTGCTACATTGAGTGGCGGTCAAAAACAGCGTGTCTCACTCTGCCGTGCTATGATGAATCGTCCTAAGCTGCTGCTGATGGATGAACCGCTTTCAGCGCTCGATCCTGCCATGCGTACCAAACTTCAGCACGATATCTTGAAACTGCACAAAGAGTTTGGAACCACGACGATTATGGTCTCTCATGACCCCAGTGAGATCTATCGCTTGGCTGACCGTGTCATCGTACTTGACCAAGGCAAGGTTATTCAAGACGGTACTCCCAAAGAGGTACTGTTAAAGACACAGGGTTCTCAGAAGTTCTCGTTGACCGGTGAACTGCTCGACATTGTCAAAGCGGATGTTATTCATATTGCTGTTGTGGCGATCGGGCAGCAGATCGTTGAGGTTGTTTTGGATGCTGATGAAGCAGCATCTTTTGTTATTGGAGAACGTGTTCAGGTCAGCACAAAGGCATTTTCGCCTTCATTAAGTAAGTTGAAGGCGTAAGGCTTAATACCTTTCTCTTTTTCTAGGCTCTGCTGACCCCGTATTTTCTTCTAATGGTTAAAATAGAGTTTCGCGCCGATAACAAGATCTTCATGTGCACGTAAGAAAAAATTTGAGGGTGTCTCGACATTAAAGTCACTGTATTTGATACTGATGTTTCCTTCTACAAAAAGTTGACTGTTCTCATCTTTCAGGGTTACAGGAAAAGCGATCTTTTTTGTCACACCATTGATCTTCATGTCACCTACTACTGTATTATCACGAATCTCATAGTCATAGGTCATCAATTTATGCGTATCCACATTAAGATATTCCTCAACATTGTCATCTCTATAACTATCATTACTGTCAAACATGAAAACATCAATACTCAACTCACCCTTATATCCATGCGCTGTCTTTTCTAATGAACCTCTCAACCCTTTATTGATACCAAGTATAATATATGTATTGAAAAACTGCTCTTTTTTAGCCTCATAATACACTTCCGATTTGCTTGTGTCCAGTGTAAAATCACTTGCACCTAGGGGAAGTTGTTTAGAATGTACTTCGGGAAGTGCCGGAGGCGGTGTTGTACAGCCTGAAAACATCGTAAACAAGAACAATAAAAGTAATGTCAATAAATGTCTTGCATATATTGAGTGTATCATTTTAAATCACCTTCACAAGATCTTCAAACATTGCCAATGATGTTTTTTGTCTCAATAAAAACAAGTATACTGATTTTTGCTTATCGTTCAAATCTTACCTCTTCTCACACTCTTAAATATTGATATGTTTAATTAGTGCCGTAATAAAGGGTTGATGCCCTATCTGTTGTTATCATATTCATGAAACGAGACGCTCTCTTTCCACTTCACCCCATGCAGACCAAAGCTATAGCCAACATTGAACAGTTCTGTCATCTCTGCTGGGTTAAACTCAGTAGGTTGGATGACGATCTTTTCCATTTTCTCCGGTATGGTGGCCATCTTGAAGGCAAATCCTCTCTCTTTACAGCTGTTGTACAGCCTATAGATACTTCTGTCAAACAGAAGGTCCATTTCGGTCAGTACATAGGCCTCTATGATGCTAAAAGGTGCCTGTTCTACAGGTTTGTAAAGGTCTCTTTGTCTGTACTTTCTA
>JAUVKK010000252.1 GCA_030596305.1 Helicobacteraceae bacterium
TGTCTGATCTTTTGAGATCGCTGCGAGTTTAGCTTCAAGATCAGGAACAGTAATCTCTTTTTTGTCCAGGTGATACTTACCCTCTTTAGTGATGTAGATATCAAACTCTTTTTTATCCTCTTTTTTCTCAGAAGATTTGGCGTCAGGAAGTTCAATAGGCAGGATCCCTTGTTTAATGAATGTCGCTGTAGTAATAACCATCACCAGAAGAACCAACAAAATATCGATCAAGGGAATAACATTGACCTGATCGAATTTTTTACGCTGTTTCATTACGCGTCCGTTCCTTTTGAAGCATGGCTAGCTTCCCAAGTAGCACTAAGACGTTCTACCTTACGGATAGCAATCGTGTAAAAAATAATACCTGGGATAGCAACACCAATACCAAAGGCCGTTGCCTTAAGTGCAAGGGCAAGACCGTTCATCACAGCTTTCGTATCAACAGCTCCCGCTTCACCCATGCCGTAGAAGGTGATCATAATACCAAGAATAGTTCCGATCAGTCCAACATAAGGGGCATTGGCACCAATAGCCGAAAGAACAGACAAGTTATCGGTAAGATCGATCTCTAACAGATCTTTATTGTCATACTCTTCAAGTTTAACACTTTTGTAAAACATCATTCGTTCTATAAACATCCATAAAGCCAAAACACTCATAACACCCAGTGTACCCATGACACCATAGTCAAGTATCTGTTCCGCTACCTCTAACCAGCCTGTTGTATCCATCTACACTACTCCTGAAAAGTCTAGCTGCATTGTCGTACCTTCACCTTTTGTGGAGTCTACATGCAGTTTTATCTTATATTTGTCACAATAGTTTTTGACCAGACCAAGTCCGATGCCAAAACCAAGTGCATTTGCATCACTCTGATAATAACGGTCAAAGACCTGGAAAAGTTCCAGTTCATCCATTCCTTGACCCTTATCACTTATAGAGAGTTTACTACCTCTGCATAGTATCGCTATTTCTGCATTTTTCGGCGAGTACTTCACACTGTTGTCGATAATATTATCGATCACTTTTGCTAGACCTATTCTATCGATATTTACACTAATCGCTTCTAAATCCTCACTAAACTTTGCACTGCTGTAAAGCGGTTTGAGTAACTTAAGACGTTCTACTACCAGTTCGCTGACATCAAACTGTTCTATCTGTTCATGCTGCATCTGCTTTTTGATCAGATAATCAAGCTCTTTGTAACGTTCCTGGAGCATTCCACACGCCGCTTCTATGCGGCCAAACCGTTTAAGTGCACGCTCATCTTCAATATTCTTTTTTAACATCGACGTGTTGGTCATAATGGTGTTGATCGGCAGATTCAACTCATGCAGGATCTCTTTAGAGAAGTGTTCCAACTGGTTGAAGTGCTCACGAAGCGGCTCAATAGAGAGCTTTGCAATAGCAACACCGGCGATCAGTACCAAAAAGAGGATAAACCCTATGAGGTACGGCAGACTGACACTCTCTTGAAGCAAGAAAAAGAGCATCACAATAAACAGTGTTGTTATGACAAAAAAGAGAAAGATCGTTACCTGTACACTACGAAACAAGACGGTACCCTATACCTCGGACATTTTGTATCTCAACTGTAGAGAGTTCCTGTTTTAAGCGGTTGATCAATACACGGATCGAACCGTCACTGACACTGGCGTTATGCGGCCATAGCGCATCAATGATCATCTCTTTAGAGACTGTCTTTCCTTCACTTTCTATAAAAAGGGCCAAGAGGGTGTACTCTTTTTTTGAGAGGGTCAACTCAACACTGTTTTCATAAATGACAAATCGATCAGAATCAATGCAGAGTGTACCGTTACACTCCTCTCTTCGACCCTGGGTACGCCTTAACAGCGCTTCAATACGCAACAGCAGCTCATCGCTGTCAAAAGGTTTTTTAACAAAGTCATCTGCACCATTTTTAAAGCCCTCTTGCATCACAGACTTCTCTTGATGGGAGGTAAGGTAGATTGCCGGGGTCATGTCGTCTGCACTGCGCAGTTCACTAAGGAGGGTAAGCCCATTGATAAGAGGAACATTGATATCAAAGATATAGAGGTCAAACTTGGTACTGAACGAGGCATCTAGCGCCTCCTGTCCATTTTTGCACCAGGTCAGTGTGTAACCCTCTTCATCAAGAAGGTCTTCAAGGGTCTCACCTAAAAGCAGGTCATCTTCAAGCAGTAGAATATTAG
>JAUVKK010000092.1 GCA_030596305.1 Helicobacteraceae bacterium
TTAACCATGGCCATTCACCAAAACCACTCTCAGCATTAATATGCCCAGCACTGCTTAGCACTTTCATCTCTACATCCAAGCTTGTACTCAAGGCCATTGCCTCTTCACCGCTCATATAAGGATCGTTGTCTGAAGAGACCATCAAGACCTCATCTGCATAGAGTTTAGCAGGTATCTCTACCGGAAAAAACGTCTTTATAATATCGATATCAAGATCCATTCTTGGAGCAGCTACCAACAAGAGTCGTTTAACCTGCTCTATCTCCCCTTCATTACAGAGGTGAAACCAGAGTGTGTTTGCCAGAGAGTGGCAGATGACAACATCCGGCTGAAACTCTTTTAAAAGTTTTTTGACCTGCTTCATCCAGCGATTTTTAGTTGGGAAGTGCGGCTGATCTAAAAGTGGAAAAGCCACCTGTCCATAATCTTTTGCGATCTCACCCGCGATCCATGACTGCCAATGCGGATAATCACTGCCGCCCCAGCCATGCAGGAGAAGGACCTTCTCTCTCACGACATTGCCTTTACATAGTGACGGACCTCACTGTCCAGGTCAAAGACATCTTCAATACTCTGCGGTTCATCCCTAAAGTGTCCAAATGCTTCGATGACTCTTTTTGAGATCTCTAAAAAACCGATCTGACCATCCACAAAGAGTTCTATCGCCGCCTCGTTGGCAGCATTCACCACAACACCGCGTTTAGGGTTAGCCAGCAGCTCTTCTCTGATCTGCCAGATAGGATAACGCTCTGTAGTGATCTCACGAAACTCCAGTGAACCCACCTCTAACAGGTTAACCGGCTTCAAGATCGCTTCATCAGCTTTTCCCATCACGGCATAAGCGATTGGCAGCTGCATGTTGGCTTTGGCGAAATGTGCTGTTGTCGAGCCGTCTTTATAGTCGATGAGCGCATGGATGAGTGACTTGGTCTCGATGAGTGCGTCGTATTCTCCCTCACCAAAGAGCCAGCGTGCTTCTAACAGTTCGAACATCTTGTTCATCATCGAAGCACTGTCAATCGTGATCTTCTGCCCCATTGCCCAGTTGGGATGGTTCAAGGCATCTTGGAGTGTCGCACTCTGGATCTTTTCTATCGGCCAGTCTCGAAAAGCACCGCCGCTCGCCGTAATGAGCATACGTTCTACAGGACGGGCGTTGTTGTTAAGGTACCAGAGTCCAAAATGTTCACTGTCAATAGGCTGTATCTTAGACATGTCTATAAAAGCCCCACCTGCTACCAGTGACTCTTTGTTTGCCAAAGCGATGCGTTTACCGCACTCTATGGCTTTAAGTGTCGGACGCAGTCCCATAAAACCGACAAGCGCATTTACTACCAGTTCACTTGCTGAATGCTCTATTGCATCCAAGATAGCTGTGTCACCTTGTTTAACATTGGTATGGTCGACTTGGGAGAGATCTGCCTGATCAGAGATAACGACAAGAGAAGGATTATGTTCTGCGATCTGCTTGTTTAAAAGCTTGATATTGTTACCGGCGACAAGAACGTCGATAGCAAGATCAAACTTCTTTGCGATCTCAAGGGTGTTGACCCCTATGGAACCGGTAGAGCCTAATACAATCACCTTATGCAAAGCCTCGTAAAAGTACTACCATCATAATCGCACCAAAAAGGTAACCATCGATGCGGTCCAGTGCCCCACCGTGACCCGGAAGGAAGGTTCCGCTGTCTTTTACCCCGGCTGTTCGTTTTAGAAAACTCTCGAAAAGATCGCCAAAGACAGAGATAGCAGCAACGGCAGCAGAGATGAGCAGAGCACTCCATGCTCCGACTTCATACACACCTACAACAAGACCAAACAGCATCCCGACAGTAATACCGCCCAGTACACCTTCGAGTGTTTTGTTTGGTGAGGTCGGTGAGAACTTCGTCTTACCCATACTTTTACCCACCACATAGGCCCCCACATCAGTACCGGCAACAACCATGATCATCCAGAAGATCGCATATATCCCATAGTCTGCATAGAGGGTAAACATAAAGAGCATTCCCGCGGTAGGGTAGATAAAGCCAAAAAGGCCTCTGACATCTTTTTGAGGATCATAAACATAAAAAGCAGCAACGATCAGTGCCGCAATAAGAAACAGGTCATCGGCCTTCGGGTAAAACGCGGCAAGTACCCACAGTGCTCCGGCAAAGTAGATATTACTGTTTTTCTCAATCCCAAAAAGAGCATTTGCCTCACGAAAAGCGACCAGGTAGATCACCCCCAGTGTCGCCCAGATAACAAAGAAATTCTGAAAGATCCCTATCAAAATGATTGCAGCCAACATCAAGACTGCTGTATCAATACGCTCTTTGTGTTCTGTGTAAAGGTCTATAATTGCCATTTTTATTTCACTATTTATTAGATTTTATTAATTGCGATTATAGCGAAGAGTGGCTTATGACTCGAATGTCAAGGCTACTTCGATAGCACCGTCTATTGCCTCTTGAGCAAATCCATAACCACGATACGCTGCTATCTCTTTTAGGTTGATCGCCTCTTGCTCACGCTCGACGATGACCTTTAGACTTTTACCCTTATAGCCATTAAGCGTCGATTTCACCTGATGCATTGCATCGGGAATAGGCAGACCTCGACGAGGATCCATGATCATCCCCCGTGTATCAAGTACACCGTCTTTGATGTTTTTAGGGACCTGATACTCATCCATAAGCCGTTGAGAAGAGGCCTTCCACTGCTCTTTACTCAAGTCAGCCGGACCAAACAGTGCACAGTGGCAAGTGCCATACTCCGCTATCTCATCTTCGACAAACTCACACGGGCACATCATCTTTTTGTCCAGCTCTTTATCTCCAGAAGGCTCAAAACAGGGGCAGTAACGTTTACCGAAAGTAGCCTCCATCTCACAAAGATTACTTTTAAGATTAGTCGCCATCATCCAGCTTGGATTCATCACATAGTTGTTCTTTTCACAATACTTCTCTATCCAGCGCTGCTGCTTTTTAGCGGCCTCCTTGAACTTGAAATAGTCTTTGAAAAAACCGATCATCATGTTGATCATAATTGTCCTTGAAATTTTTGTGGATTATATCTGATATCTATTAGTTGTCATCTAATTACACCGATTTTCACTAATTATTTCTAAACACATTCGCGTAAATTCGTATAATTCGATGACTAAAAGATTAGTATTTGATAATATCTACTGTTTTATAATCTGTGTAGTGTACGTTGGCACCGTCTTGTATGGCAACATTTCTTCGTTGAGTATAGTCAACCAGGTAAGTCCCATTTTCAAACATCGTAAAGTCCACACAAAGCCCTGCTGCCTCATGGATAACACTCTCGGGGATGTTCTTTTTATCCGTTACTACGATGACATGGGCTGAGGGTCTGTCACGCATATGGAACCAGATATCTTTGGCCCGTGAGTTCTCAAGAAGGGCGATGTTGCCTTTTTCACTTTTTCCCAGCAGAATTTTGTAGCCTTCCACCCAAAAAACATCATAAGACTCACTCGGCTTCTCTTTTTTCATCTGCTGCCGCGGTGGAAAGAGGAGATTAATGCCCGCCACATCTTTCGCCTTATCGATGATGTCCAAAAAGTGTTTGAGGTGGTTGATCTTACTCTCCAGACTTTCACGTTCGATGTAGAGGTTTTTCACCTTCTGTTTAGACTTTTTAGCCCGTCTGAAAAGGTGGTCCGAGTAGCGCGAAGGAACACTTATTTTACTGTCTACCTCTACTCTAACCTCACTGCCATCATAATCTGTCAGTTCCAAGACACTTTGATAGGGTTTGATCTTATGAAGATTACTTAAGACCAGATTCCCGTAGTGCTGCAGCAGTTCTACCTCTTCTGTCAAAACTGCTTCATCATCCAGCTTGGCATAGAGACGTTCAAGTTTCTGCAGTTTTTTAGTGATAAAAGCTGTTTTCTGCTTTTTCAGGGCATTGAGACGCTGCGCCTGTTCTCTGTCGCAGGTCTCCAGCAAAAATGCTTCAACATCCTCAAGCGGGTACTCTTTTGGGGTAAACGGCAAGGCAGGCGGGGCAACAAGCTCTTGACCCACTTTAATAATACGGTACGAGCTGAAAGCATCCACATGTCTGAGCGCCTCCTGGATGATCTCATCTTCATCCAAGATGATGACATTGGTCGTCTTACCCGTAAACTCAAACTGCAACAGTGTACTCTGCGCCTTGTATGCACCGCTGATAGAGGCTTTGATACGAATGATCTTATCATCATTATAGAGTTCTATACTCTCTATCTGTGCACGATTAAAACGTTTGGACAAAATAACATCAAAAGGGGCGTTATAGACCTTGGAACGGCGGACCTCTTTAGAACACTTGGAGATGTAGGCGTTACCCTTTTGCATGTTGAAGTAAAAGACGTTGTCGCGGTCAAAGACGATCTTGAGAACACTGTCACCAATACGGTGGATAGCATTGATGTGCCATAGCCCCTGCATATGATCAACGATCTGTCGTAAATGCGAGAGTTTCATGGCCATCCTTGTTTTATAAATATGATTATAGCTTTTAAAGTATGAAGAGAAAGAGCCTATCCGTCCATGAATTACGCGAAGTACACTAAAAGAGCAAAAGATTAAAAAAATTCGTGAAATTAGTGTAATTCGTGGACTAAGCTCTTATATGCTCTTCTCTTTTTGATATACTTCCAAAATAATTAAAATAAGGAGAGGGACTGCGTACGCCAAAAGGTTTCGGTAAAAACTACTTTACACTTGCTGCTATACAAGCAACCGTAGTCCAACACCACCTTAGTGCCACCTCTGTACGTGTACAGGCATCTCACCTCATCCATGCCGATTGGGAACAAGAAGAGAGTGAAGACGAAGAGCTCGATGAGCTGCTCTGTTCCTCCACCTTTTCACTGCCCACCCATGCAGGCCATTGTAACTGCTTTTACAAACGTATAACCCGTAACCGCATCCGTCATAACGACAGACCAAAACAACACGTTCAACCCTACCTCTACGCAAACTCGGTCACTTCACCACCCTATATTTCTAATACTTCACATACAAAAATCATAAATCTATAGGAAATACAAAATGAAC
>JAUVKK010000179.1 GCA_030596305.1 Helicobacteraceae bacterium
TGTACGTCTTCGGGTTCACATCCGACACAACTTGCACCAAATCTGAAACTTTTACGCGTTTAGTTTTCAACCGTCATTCCCGTGAAGATGGGAATCCACGAGCTAATACTTCTTGTAAGTTCAAGCTTCTTTTAGATGAGCTTCGCCATCGTTCGTAACTCGTAACTTAATTAAATCAGTTTTTTTATTAGATCACTCACACCGATATGCAGGTTATAGTTGGCGATAGGGAAGTCCAGCCACTCATCTTCAAGGTTAACAGCAAAGCTGCTTAGGTAGGCACCTAGTGTACTTAACTCTATCCCTTCATATTTATCAGCTTGTTCTTGTGTGTATTTAGTTCGCTCGAATTTGTCTGTATCATTGCTCATTTGCAGGGTGAATGCCAGCCATTTTAGGTTCAAGAGATCGCAATAGCGTAGAAAGAGCTCTGGTGTTAAACCCTCTGCTATTGCACCTTCAGGCGTGACAAGCAGGTTCTGGTCACGAAGTGGAATCAATACTGAGAGTATTGCTTCTGCCAGAGGAATTGCTTTTTCTGTCCAAATTGGAGATTCATTACTACTTTTTAGCGCAACTTCCAATACGGAAACGATCTGCTCTTTTGTTCCGGTTGCAAATATTTGTCCTATAGTCTGTATCATGATAATGCTCAATATTTTAATTTTTCATAATGTAGCCATTTATGTATAATTCCACCCTTATTAACCTAGATAACTATTATAATTAAGGAATCCCATGTCGATTAATAAAAGTCTTGTCACAAATAGTACAGCACTTGTTTTGATACCTCTCTCTTTTGTTGTCCCAGAACCAACGGTAGCAAAAGCGGTGCTTTATGCAGGGATCTTTGCTTTCTCAGGTGCTATAACAAACCTGCTTGCTATTCATATGCTTTTTGAGAAGGTACCTTTTTTAATTGGCTCAGGTGTTATAGTCAATCGTTTTGAGAGTTTTAAAGTGGCCATTAAAGAGCTGATGATGACACAGTTTTTTACCAAAGATCAGCTTGACAACTTTTTTGCGAGTGAAGAGAAGAAGATCGATCTTTCACCGATCATTGAAGAGACAGATTTCTCTCCAGCCTTTGATGCTCTGAGCAAGACGGTGATGGAATCTTCATTTGGTGGTATGCTTGGTATGTTCGGTGGTGAAAAAGCACTTGATGCACTGCGTGACCCATTTAGCCGCAAACTTAAAAGTGCTGTGATGAAGATTGTCTCAAGTGAAAGCTTTGATGCACAGTTGCAGAACTACTTGAGTGATTCATCTTTGAGTGATGACATGTTAGCGAAGATAGAAGAGGTGATCACGGCTCGCCTTGAAGAACTTACCCCTCAACTGGTCAAAGAGATGGTGCAGAACCTTATACGTGAGCACCTTGGCTGGCTCGTTGTCTGGGGCGGTGTCTTTGGTGGCTTAATAGGGCTTGGAAGCTCGTTTGTGCTCTAATCTACGTTATGATCTGCAGCCATAGTACGGGCCAATAGCAGATAACTATACCTCGATATCGATCTCTTTTTTGTCTTTCAGGGCAACATCAAGTTTGTCATAGATAAGTTCAACGCTGTCGCCCGGCATGTATTGACTGATGGCGATATGTTGATGTTTAATAATACCCTTAAGTTTCTTCGCAAAGATAAGTGAATCTTCGATGCTGGTATGCGAGAGTAAAATAGCATAGGTCTCTCTATCTACCTTTCCAAAATAGTCACTGGCACGAAGGTGGAGTACCTCAATGCGTTTCAGAGTTTTCTTGTCACTTTTAAATGCGACAATGGAGAAGAGAAAGCTGTAGCGTTCTGCTTTACTGATCTCTTTTTCTACCAGGTCTTCAAAGATCACTTCATTGTAGGCCCCGGTCTCTTTCTCTTTGGCCAAAAGCTCGTGGATATCTTTTGAGATGATGTGATGCTCTTTTGCCGTGTCCAGAAGCATTGCATCTTTTTTTAAATAGAGGTAGACCATAAGAAATGCAGTATAGACAAAGATCGACAAGATGACGACGCCGAGTATGATCGCCATAAACATCTCTTTATAGACAAAGGTGTCACTGAGTGAGACGATCATGATGAGCGCAAGTCCGCCTTTCATGCCTGAGAGGGTCAAGATGTTACTCCATGTCAGTGATAAGTCTCGATACCTGATCAGTAGATAGACAACAATGTAGCGAATGAGCGTTGTTAAAGCAAAGGTGTAGAGGATCTCTGTCTGGTATTTGAAAAAGAGCTCTATGTTGATAACATTGGTGATGGCGATAAAGATGACAGCATTGGCAAACAGGGCGACAAAGTAGGCCTCTTTTTTGTAGGCACGAAAGGAGAGGTCGTTACTGCTGGGAGTGTTAAGATGTTGGAAAATCGCACTGTAGTTTTTAAGTTTGTGATGCCCCTCTTTGTCGAAAAGGTACTTGAATATCAATATAGAGATGACAACGGCTAAGATACCCGAAAGTTCGATCTTCTCTGCGATAAGAAACGAGAGACTTGCCATGACATAGATAGAGATGAACTGTGAGAAGCTCTCTCTTGCGATCTTAAAACTGTAATACCCCAGCAGACCAACAACGATGCCGATGATGATAGAGACTAATATTGTATAGATAGTGGTATTGAGCAGGTCAGCGGCAGACAGCTCTTCACCAGCTATAAAAGGGATGGCAATAAAAAAGAAGATGATCATTGCTGTGATATCGTTAAAAAGGCTCTCCCCCTCTGCATAGAGTTTAAGCTTTTGAGGCAGTTTGAACTTTGAAAATATAGCACCGACAGAGACAACATCAGTGGCCATTAACGGGGTAAATAAAATCAGAAGTTCAAACAGGGTCAAGTTGTATTTGGTCTCAACAAAGTAGGTGACCCCAACAGCTAAGACAATCGATATGATGACAGCAACAACGGCCAGGTAAAAGATATCAGGGAGGTTCTCTTTTAGTTCGCTGCGTGAGAGACCCAAGACGTCCGGGATCAAGATAATAGGCAGCATCATGTACATGATCGCTTCAAAGTTATCACCCAGGATCGAAAGGTCAAAGAAATGGTTGGCTGTGTAGGAGAGGATGATAACGATGAGCACAAAAGGGATCTTCAGTGTGTCCTCAAGGTATTTTGAGATGAGAATAAGTGTCAGAATGACAGTAAAGACCTCTAACATATGTCTGTTACTCCATAGTAAAGGACTGTTGTCAACATCAAAAAGACCTTAGTAGTTT
>JAUVKK010000060.1 GCA_030596305.1 Helicobacteraceae bacterium
GTCGTTAGAAGACATGAAAGGGCTGAAGATGCGCATTCCCGGTCTTGGCGGCGAGGTCTTCTCAAAACTTGGTGTTAACCCTATTCTCCTTCCTGCCGGTGAGATCTACACCTCTTTAGAACGTGGTGTTATCGATGCGACTGAGTGGGTCGGGCCTGCACTCGACATGAAGATGGGCTTCTACAAAGTCGCTCCATTCTATTACTCAGGCTGGCATGAACCGGGCTCAATTTTAGAGCTTACCTTCAACCAGCACAAGTGGGACAAACTCTCCTCAGAGCATCAGGCGATCATCGAGATGGCCTCTTCACAGATGAACGCTAACATGGCAAGCGAGTTTCACTACGAGAACATGAAGTCGCTTGACCTGCTCAAACAGAAAGGTGTTGAGATCCAAAGCTATCCTGCGGATGTGATCGATGCCGGTAAAAAAGCCTTGGCTGATGTTCTGCGTGAGCAGAGCGCTCTTAACAGTGACTTTAAAGAGGTTGCTGATGATGCAAGTGCATTTTTACAGCAGAGCAAGGCGTGGTCAAAAGCAAGTCTCCACTACTTTTTAAATACACGAGAATAATTATTCTCTGTTAAGTCTGTAGTGTTATAATCCAACATCAATTACTAAACGAGAGACTATGCGCTATCTAACACTTTTATTTCCCTTTTTCCTCTTTGCCCAAGAACTTTTTTTGGTTGACAAAGTCACTCAAAAACCCCTTGCCAACGCACAATTTATTCAAAATCATAAGCTGACGATAAGCGATGAAAACGGCAAGGTGATCTTTGATACCGGCCGTACAAAGATTGCCCATGTTAAAGCCTACGGCTACCGTCCTTTACACTGGGATGTGAATGCCACCACTGAAAAACTGGAGATCGAGCCTATTAAGGTCAAGGGCCTCTATCTCTCGTTTTGGGGAGCCAGTCCAAAGACCAAGACCTTTGCCAATGCGATGAATCTTATTGATACGACTGAAGCCAATGCCTTAGTCATTGATGTTAAAAGTGAACAAGGGATGATGTCATACAAAACAGGTGTTAAAGAGGCGAGTGCGATGGATGCTCACTATAATCGTACCATCAAAGACATCAACAGCTATATGAAAAATCTCAAAGCAAAAAAGGTCTATACCATTGCGCGTATTGTTTGTTTCAAAGATGAACTGAGTGCCACTAACCATCCTGAGCGTGCTGTGAAGCGTGCTGACGGTACTGTTTGGCGAAATGCGGCTAAGATGGCCTGGGTTGATCCTTTCAACGCTGAGGCGCAAGACTACATCATCTCTATCGCTGTAGATGCTGCTAAGAAAGGGTTTGATGAGATCAACTTTGACTATGTCCGTTTCCCAGCTAAAGATGACCTAGTCTTCTCGCAGGAGAACAACCAGGAAAACCGCCTGAAAGCCATTAACCACTTTGTCAAAAAAGCTTCACTTCGTCTTCGTCCATACGGTGTCTATTTGTCACTCGACACCTATGGGTACGTTGCCTGGAACACTAAAGGCGACACAAACATCGGTCACAATACAGCAGTGCTTGCGCAACACGCTGATTATTTAGCGCCAATGCTCTACCCCTCTGGTTTTAACAAAGGCATCTTAGGTATAGATGACCCTTCTAAAGAGCCTTACCGTATTATTAAAGCAACACTTCTGAAGATGGAAGAGACAGTAGAACCGGTGCGTCTTCGTCCATGGCTGCAGTACTTTAAAGACTACGCCTTCTCTCGCGAGCATTATAATGACTTTGAGGTCAAAGAGCAGATCCGTGCCAGTGATGACACCAACTGCAGCGGCTGGCTTTTGTGGAACCCTTCTAGCCGCTATAACCGCGGTGGATTATTGCCGAAATAAGAGATAGCTGCTTAGTTGTGGCGCAGCAGAGTAGCTAATGACTAATGTTTTCGATTAGTCCCAGTCTAGAAGTCGCTGTTGGCCTTCAAGAGCACGGATCTCAGTTACGTCCTGACTCATCTCAATAACTCCTTTATAGTTCTTTTCATCATCACGAACGGCAAAGTATCGAATATGGATGAACTTACCTTTAAACTGTATCCAAAACTCTGCGACATCCTGTGTCCCTTTTTTAAACTCTTCTAGAATCCTTATGACTTGGTCAACACTCTTGGGTGGATGACAAAACTTTACCTCACGTCCGATGATCCCGGCACTTCTTGGAAAGACTCGGTCATCACCACGGTTGTAAAAGACGACTTGGTCATGTTCATTGACATAGGTAATGTCCATAGGCATGTATTTAAATATAGAGTTGACCTGCTCAGGTGTCAAGTACCCTTCATCGAAATGGGTTTTGTCTTCAGTGCCAAAAGGAAGTTTACGACGTGCTGTGTCTTGTGAAGGGTGAATGTATTCAGGTACGGGGTATGGTGTCGGTGCTTTGTCAAACATCCAGCCTATCTCTTCGTCACCTTCTCTAAACTCTTTGAACTCCTCTTCACTAAGCATCTCCATGGCTCTAGGCAAGAGTCTGCCCTCTTCTACCTGTAAGATATGATCAAGACTGCTGAAAACAGTTTGTGTTGCGTAGATGGTACCTTGCAGGTCTTTAGCTTCAAGGGCTTTACGGGCTGTTTTAATCTCGTCACGGATCTGGTCATGAAATGCCCACATGTTTTGGCTTGGACTCGTCCATCCGTGTTTCTCTAAGTATGGAAAGAGTTGGTTCTCTTTTCGAGTAAAATGCAACTCTACTCGACATAACTTCCCAAACAGTTCATTGTAGAGGTCAAAGTTCTCCTCAATATTGATACTTTGAAGTTCAGTGATGTACTTGCGAATAAGCAAGTTCTCTTCCAAATAGACTCGTACCGGATGCCCGTCAGGGAACATATCTGCAAAAGGAGATTTTTCATTCTCTGTTAAAAATTCACTCATAAAAGGCCTTGATAATTTAATACGCGAAGTATATAAAGATGGAAAGGCAAAGTCATTGTGTTATGTCAAGTTTCTAACGGTATCTAAGAATGATTCGTGTGGTGCATGTTGGTAATAGTATTGCACTTCTTGGTATAATAAAAAATATAGACGTCACTAAAGGATCATACTAGATGACACTTCAAGAACGATACGACAGACTCAAACAGCATCTCTCTGAAGAGAACCCTCTTCTGCTCGAGGTGACAGACAAATACATGGTCTTGGACAAGGTTGGCCATAAGACAGGTCTCTTGGCAGCTAATGAGAGTTATACCAGTCACATCTCATGGTGGCCGTTGATCTCAGTATTGGGTACTTTCTCTGCCGGTAAATCGACATTTATTAACGATTTTATAGGCCAGAAAGTTCAGACAAGTGGTAATCAGGCCGTTGACGACAAGTTCACAGCACTCTGTTACGGTAAAAACAGCGAGCCGACGACACTGCCTGGAATGGCGCTCGATGCAGACCCGCGTTTTCCTTTTTACAACGTCAGTGAAGAGGTCAACAACGTCCAAGAAGGTGAAGGCGACAGGGTCAACCAGTACCTGCAGCTTAAAACGGTCAGGTCCGAGGCTCTGAAAGGTAAGATCCTCATCGACTCACCGGGCTTTGATGCAGACAGTCAGCGTGACACCATCTTGCGTCTTACAAGCCATATCATCGACATGTCAGACCTGGTACTCATCTTCTTTGATGCACGTCATCCAGAACCGGGCGCTATGCGCGACACACTGGACCACCTCGTCAAGTCGGCTATGAGCCATACCGATGCCGACAAAGTCCTCTACGTTCTTAACCAGATCGATACAACGGCACAAGAGGACAATTTAGAAGATGTTATTGGTGCATGGCAGAGAGCAATGGCACAAAAGGGTCTTATCTCTGGAAGCTTCTACACGATCTTTAATGAAAAGTCGATGGCACACATCGAAGATGAGGCTGTAAAAGAGCGTCTGATGAAGAAAAAAGATGTTGATATGAGACGTATTATGAGTCGTATTGACAAGGTCGGTACGGAACGTGCTTACCGCATTGTCAGAGCCTTGGAAGACATTGCCAAAAACCTCAAAGACGACAAGCTCATCGCACTGCACGAAGCACTTCAAAAGTGGAGTCGAAACGTTGTTATAGGCGACATGACTGCAGTGGTTCTACTTGCCGGTGCACTGGTCTTTTTAGAGACACAAACGGGTCTGCTCAGCGCCTCAAGCACAGTGTTGACAGTTGCTTTGGCAGGTGTTTCGCTCATAGGTCTGTATGCCCACTTCTCAATAAGAAGACTTGTTACAAACCATGTCTCAAAAAGCTGGGAAGAGAAAGATCCAAATATCGCCCGTGCTGTTAGACACAACACAAGATGGTGGAAGCCGGTCATAGGCCCTACGATGAAAAGCTGGGGTAAAAAAGAGAAGAAGATGCTTGAAAAACTGGTAGACCAGAGCCAGCTCAACATTCAAAAGCTTAATGACCAGTTTATAAGCCCTTCTGGCGATAGAAGCAACAGCGAGCAGTAGTCCGCTCGCTATACTTTTGGCAAAGAAAATAAAAGGCTTACGCCTTTTTTACAAATGCAGCCGTAATCTGCATCGCACCGAAGCCTGAGATCTTACAGTCAATGTTATGGTCGGGTTTGTCCAGCAGCCTGCCTATCTTGAACTTTGTACCGATCTTGATGTCAGATGAAGCACCTTTGACTTTAAGATCCTTGATGACAGTAACACTGTCACCATCTTGTAGTACTGCACCGTTAGCATCTCTGATAGTAAAACTACCCTCTTCTACTGCATTTACAGACCACTCGTGTGCACATTCAGGGCAAACAAGCAGTTCGCCATCCTCGTAAGTATATTCACTGCCACACTCCGGGCAGTTTGGTAGTTGTTCCATGGGTTTCCTTTATTTTTCTAATACTCTTCTAACGTTTATCGTAATTATTTTAATTTCTCAGCCACAAGTCTGTTTACCACTTGTGGGTTTGCTTTACCGCCAGTCGCTTTTAGTACCTGTCCGACAAAGAAGCCCAATAGCTTGGTATTACCTGCCTTAAACTTAGCAACATTATCTGGATTTTTCTCAATTATCCCATCAATAATAGGTGAGATCACAGAAGGGTCACTTATCTGTATAAGCCCTTTTGCTTCAACTATCTGACTTGGGTTATCTCCACTCTTAACCATCTCTTCAAACACTTGTTTAGCAATTTTGTTGGAGATAGTCGCATCATCGATCATCTTAACAAGCTCAGCTATCTGCTCTGCACTGAACTTAAGCTCACTTGCTTGCATCTGCTTTAGCTCTCTAGCTACCTCGTTTGTCACAATGTTAGCTAGGTTTACAGGGCTGTTAAGTACTGCTAGAGACGCTTCATAAAAGCTTGATAATTGCTCATCACGAGCAAGTGTGTTAGCTACTTCACTGTTTAGTCCAAGCTCGTTTGAATACTTGTCAAACAGTGCTTGTTCGCTTTCACTCATAGCTGCTACTTCACCATCTACTTGCTCTTTTTTAGCCTGAGCTTTAGGTGCGTCATTTGCTGGTTTTTTCTTTTTACCCCAAGAGTCTTTAAGACCGACTATTTTGTTAAATACAGGTTTTTCATCTGTGTAGTCAACAGGGTCAGTATAAAAGTAACCTTGTCTTTCAAACTGGAATCTTACATCAGGCTTCTCTGTAATTACAGCCGGTTCGATAAGCGCATTTTTGATGACTTTTAAAGAGTCTGGATTGATATCTTCTATTCCCTCAGGAGCTTCATCTTTAAAGAGTCTGTCATACACTCTTACTTCTACAGGTTTAGCCGTCTTAGCCTCCACCCATTGGACAGCACTTTTAGTTTTGATGCCACTTGTGTCTGAGCCACTTTTAGATGCTGGATTGTACTCAGCTATGATCTCTACGATCTTACCATCAGCATCTTTGATGACTTCCTTACATGTGATGATGTAAGCATGTTTAAGACGTACAGGCTGTTCAGGTGTAAGACGGAAGTAGCCTTTTGGAGGATTTTCCATAAAGTCATCACGTTCTATGTAGATCTCTTTAGAAAAAGGCAGCTTTCTTGAATCCTCTTTAGGCACATCGTCTGGGTAATACGAAGCCTCAAGCTCTTCACTGCCCTCATAGTTTTCAATCGTTACTTTGAGTGGGTCAAGGACACACATAACACGTGGTACTTTTGTGTTTAGATCATCTCTGATACAAAACTCAAGTTGTGCAACATCGACCATTGAGTTTGCTTTTGCGATACCTATCTGGTCACAGAAGTTTAAGATAGATTCTGGT
>JAUVKK010000201.1 GCA_030596305.1 Helicobacteraceae bacterium
AGGCGTTTGTCGGGGTAGGTTACAATTGGAAGGATCATAGTTGTTCTTTAAAAGAGAAGCTTATTCGCTCTTCTCTTTCTTAGTCAGTACTTCATCGATCAGACCATAATCCAATGCTTCTTGAGCACTCATAAAGTAGTCACGGTCAGTGTCATTCTCAACCGTTTTGATCTTCTGGCCTGTGTTTTTCGCCAGGATCTCATTAAGCTCTGCTTTCATACGCAAGATCTCTTTGGCCTGAATAGCGATATCGCTCGCTTGACCTTGGGCACCGCCAAGAGGCTGGTGGATCATAATACGTGCATGCGGAAGTGCAAAACGTTTACCCTTAGCACCAGAACTCAGCAGGAACGAACCCATAGAAGCTGCTTGACCGATACAGATCGTCGCAACATCAGGACGGATGTAGTTCATTGTGTCAAACATCGCCATACCTGCTGTTACCACACCGCCCGGAGAGTTGATGTAAAAATAGATATCTTTTTCCGGATCTTCTGCTTCAAGAAAAAGCATCTGCGCTACGATTGTTGATGCGACCTGATCGTTCACCTCACCACTTAACATGATGATACGATCTTTTAGCAGGCGTGAGTAGATGTCATATGAACGCTCTCCACGGCCTGTCTTCTCAACAACGTAAGGGATATAGCTCATTACGCGTCTTTGCCGTTAAGAATTTTAGAAAGAACCTTGTCTTCTACCATTGCCATCTGAACAGCCGGTAGGTAACCTGACTCTTGGTACTGCTTGTAAACTGTTGCTGGATCTTGACCCGACTGCATTGCTTCCATGTAGATCGTCTGCATTACTTCCTGCTCTTCAACAGCGATACCTTCAGCCTTAGCCAATGCATCAATGATAAATGTCGCTTTTACAGAACGCTCAGCATCTTCACGACCCTCTTCACGAAGTTCAGTTACCTTGTCTGCATTTTCTTGAAGTGCTTTGATCTCATCTTCAGTCATTGATTGCGCTTTTTTGTTAAGTGCCATATCCATCTCTTGGTCTACAACAAACTTAGGAAGTGCTACATCGATCTTTTCAACAAGTGCTTCAAGCATTTTTGGCTTAAGGTCTTCATTGAAAAGTTTTGACTTTGCTTCGTTTTCAAGTTGCGTTTGAACCTGCTCTTTTACCATGTCCATTGTTGCATCTTCTTCACCTGGAATCAGTTTTGCAGCAAGCTTAGCATCTTGACGTGGTTTCTTTTTAGCTTGGATCTCATGTGCAGTTACTTTGAACTCAGCATCTTTACCAGCAAGTGATTCTCCACCGTAGTTCTCCGGGAAAGTTACTTTGACAACTTTCTCTTCACCCTTTTTCATACCGATAACCTGGTCTTCAAAACCTGGGATAAACTGACCTGAACCTAGTGCAAGTGCAAAACCTGTTGCCGCACCGCCTTCGAAAAGCTCACCGTCAATTGAACCTTCAAAGTCCATAAGTACTGTGTCCCCTGACTCAAGTGCACGATCCTCATCAACTGTCACAAGTTCAGCTTGCTGCATTGCAAGGTCATCAACACGCTCTTTTACTGCAGCAGCAGTGATCTTTGGTGTTTTGTACGCCGGAGCAAGTTTAGCGTAGTCGCCAAGATCGATCTCAGGACGGATCGCAACTGTTACTTCAACATCGATGTTCTCGTCACCTTTGTCAAACTTAGTGATCTGCGGCTCACCGATCATAGCATCGTTTTCAACACCGATATCTTTAAGACCTGCAGTAAGAACATCACGAAGTGCCTCAGACTCAGCATCTTGAACTAACTTCTCACCATACTGTTTTTTAACAGCAGAAACAGGCACTTTACCTTTACGGAAACCTGGGATATTAGTAGTTTTAGCAAGTTGCTTTGCGATCTTCTCTACGTTTACAGCGATCTCTTCGTTAGAGATCTGTGCAGAAACTGTTGCGTTTGCGCCATCGATTTTGTTAGTTGTAACGTTCATTGGGTACCTTTTTTGTGCTATTTTCGAGTATATAAATATTACACCACCTAGCGAATACCCAAATATTTATGTGAATGATTTTGTATATAGTCAAGGCAAATGTTCTTTAGCGTAGCCTTAGCTACGGTGAAGGTTATTTAACGCTGAATATAGGCAAAAGCATCACACCCTACAGGAAGAACGATAAGGGGCAATCTTCAAACAAATAGGTACATCGGCTTAGCTACGGCTAGGCCTCATACCTCTTCGTTCAAATCTTACCCCTTCTCATTCTTTAAATTTTTGGGTATTCGCTAGGTAGTGTAATACACTCTAAGCTGGATAAAAATTTTGGCAATAATATCTAAAAAGTGCTAACAACTCTATTAGAAAACAGACTCCACGCTGTCAGCTGTTACAATATACTAAGCTTATATATAAATGTTATACATTTAAAATGGATTTTTCTCAGTCATTTCATGGTATTGTTTTACAAATTTAGTAAAAAGTATGACTGTGAAGAACAACGAACAAGAAGCATTTGAATCTGCTGTCAAGACCATGATGAAAAGTGTGGGTGAAGACCCAGAGCGTGAAGGGCTTATAAAGACTCCGGAGCGTGTCTTTAAAGCCTATGAGTTTATGTATGGCGGCTATAAAGAGGACCCGACAGAGATCTTACAGTCTGCTATCTTTACCAGTTCAAATGATGAGATGGTACTGATAAAAGATATTGAACTCTACTCAACCTGTGAGCATCACCTTCTGCCGATCATTGGACGTGCCCATGTTGCTTACATCCCTAACGGTAAAGTAGTAGGGCTTTCAAAGATCCCTCGTGTCGTTGACATCTTTTCACGCCGCATGCAGATCCAGGAGCAGCTGACAGAGCAGATCGCTGAAGCGATCATGGACGCGCTCGATCCAAAAGGGGTCGCAGTTGTCATCCAGGCCCGTCATATGTGTATGGAGATGCGCGGAGTAGAGAAG
>JAUVKK010000108.1 GCA_030596305.1 Helicobacteraceae bacterium
GGAGAGAATCCAGAACGTTCTGAAGTGGATATGGTCTTGAGCTCAGGTGAACGTGTAACAGCGGCACTGCTCTCTATCGCACTGAATCAGATGGGACACAACGCAACGTCAATGTCAGGCAGACACGCCGGAATTGTTACCGATGCGGTGCACACTAAGGCGCGAATTGAACGTATTGATCCGGCACCTATGAAAACAGCTTTGGCTGAAGGCAAGATCTTGGTGATCGCCGGTTTTCAAGGGGTGAATGAACAGGGCCAAGTAACAACACTTGGACGCGGCGGGTCAGACCTCTCTGCCGTCGCGGTAGCCGGTGCGATCGGTGCAGACTTGTGTGAGATATACACGGATGTAGAAGGGATCTATACAACAGATCCGCGCATTGAACCGACAGCAAAAAAACTTGACAAGATCTCATATGATGAGATGTTGGAGTTGGCCTCTTTGGGTGCAAAAGTACTACAAAACCGTTCAGTCGAGTTGGCAAAAAAACTTAATGTCAGTCTTGTGACCCGCTCAAGCTTCTCTGATGCTGAAGGCACTCTAATTACAAAGGAAGAAAATATCATGGAAAAACCACTAGTAAGCGGTATCGCACTCGACCGTAACCAAGCCCGTATCGCTCTTGAAGGTGTTGTTAACCGTCCTGGTATTGCTTCTGATATCTTTAGTGCTTTGGCTGATAACAGTGTCAACATCGATATGATCATCCAGACCTCTGGTCACGATGGTTCTACAAGTATGGACTTTACTGTACCGCAAAATGAGCTTAACGATGCCAAAAAAATTGTTGAACAGTTTATCCAAAAAGAGGAGATCAGTGCCGCGACATTTGATGAGAGTATCTGTAAGGTCTCTATTGTCGGTGTCGGTATGAAGTCTCATACGGGTGTAGCTGCAAAAGCCTTCTCGACAATGGCACAAGAGAACATCAACATTCAGATGATCTCTACATCTGAGATCAAAGTCTCTATGGTAATCGATGAGAAGTATGCAGAGCTTGCAGTTCGTTCACTTCATAACGCTTATGAGTTAGATAAGTAAGTCACCCGTGCAGGAATTCATAAAATGGACGCTCGACAGTATTCGTGATGAGGGTTCGATGCTCTCATGGCTTGAAGAGTCCCGTTTTGAATGGACAGCTACTACTGCACAGGCACTCAAACAGATCCTGGCCGGAAAAAGTGTTGTTATTGTGACGGATTCAGATCGTCAGTGGTTTGGCCATTACATTGTCAACACGATCAATAAAGCGACAACAGAGAGACCAATGATCTCTGTTGCGCGAATAGAGAGCCTCTACCCAAATTACAATACCGTCACAGCCGATACACTTGACATGCTTGAAGATATGTTGAGCCTCTCCTACAAAGATGACTATTTTTTCTGGTATATAGGACGGGGCAATGATAAAGCATCAGACCTTCCTAAAAACCTCGACAGAAGTTTTTTGTGGCTGATGGATGAAGATTACCAAAATGCCTATACTATGCGTTCGTATGATCCTCTATTAGATATAAAACTGCTTCAGCTCTACCGCCAGTTCGACAAGTCTCTGAATGCTGTACTGTTTGGAGAGGTCCATGTCGATGAGTAATGGGCTTGGCAGCCATATTATAATTTGCGACAATATCGAAGAGAGAAGTACACTGCTTCAACAGGAACTGGCTCCACACCGTGTTGTCAGCTTTGTACGCGACGATTTTAAAATAGATGACTCTAAGGCGGTGATGGCAGAGGCTTATATCGCAGAAGAGCATATCAAATACCTTGTTCTAGCTGCTAAGACTTTTAATACCATCTCGCAAAATGCACTGCTGAAGCTCTTGGAAGAACCTCCTCGTAATATTGAACTCATTGTTATCACGGAGAGCAAGTCAACACTGCTTCCAACCGTACGTTCACGGCTAAAGATCATAAAAGAGCAGAGTGCTGTCGTTCATAGAGAGCTTGACGTAAAGTTGAGTAACCTTAACCTTTCGACTCTTTTTGATTTTGTCAAAGCGCATGACCGACTCTCCAAACATGAGGCTAAAGCGTTGGTAGAATCTCTTTACTACAGGGCAACGGTTATTGATGGAATTTTGCTGAGTGAAAGTCAGATCGATATTTTTGAACGCAGTTACCGTCTTATTGAGTTAAACGGTCGTCTGCAGACGATCTTGGTCACACTGCTAATGACATTCCTTCCTAAGGCTTCCCGTGGTAGTTAAACAGCTCTCCATCGATATCGATGTCAGGAAATATCTCAAAGAGATAGGTGTTGATGCAGGAGGACTTAATATCATGAGTGCCAAAGCACAACTCTATATTGTCAGTATCAAGGCGCTTAAATCTGCAGGTGCCAATGTTTTAAAACAGGATGCTCTCTCTATCGGTGCTGATCTTGCTGTACCAAAGGGGACGGTATTGGCAACTAAAGAGTTTGTTGACTGTCTCTTGATCGGGTCAAAAAAACATCTTAGAATTCTAAGTCATAAAGAGTTGTCACAGCCCTTTGGTCTCAAAGAGGTCGCTCACCAGCTGCAGATCATTTTAAAAACAGAAAAGCCACGACACTGTCAAGTCATGGGTGTTATTAATGCCAATGATGACAGCTTTTTTAAAAAAAGTCGCTTCAGAGCAAGTGATGCCTTTAAAAAGATCGAAGAGATGATAGATGATGGAGCAGAGATCATCGACATTGGTGGTGTCTCGTCTCGTCCCGGATCAAAAGAGGTCACTGCAAAAGAAGAGCTTGAACGTGTCAGCCCCATACTCGATCTTTTAGAAGGCTCACCTCTCTTAGAGCGGGCAATGTTCAGTATCGACACTTATCAGCCATCTGTGGCTCGATATGCGCTAGAACGGGGTTTTCATATTGTCAATGATATTAGAGGGCTTGAGAGTGATGAACTCTGTAAAGTTATCGCAGAGTTTGACGCAACTGCGATCATTATGCATATGCAGGGAAGACCGGAAAGTATGCAGGATGCCCCCCATTATGAGGATGTCTTGGATGAGATCTATACCTTTTTTCAAGAACGGATCTCCAAAGCCCACCTGTTCGGGATCAAAGACATTGTGTTGGATATGGGGATAGGCTTTGGAAAAAGCTTGGAAGACAACCTGACGCTGATCACACACCTGGAGCACTTTTTACGCCTTAGAAAACCGATCCTGGTCGGTGCCAGCCGTAAATCATTGATCAACACGATCGATCCGTCTGATGTTTCGGAACGTTTAGGCGGGACCCTGGCCCTTCATCTTGCAGCAGCAAAAAACGGGGCAGGCATTTTGCGTGTTCATGACGTTAAGGAACATGTACAGGCATTGAAAGTACAGAAGGCATTAGAGAGTATTTAGAGCTAGGATCTAAGTATTTGAACATATATAAATAGTTTGTGATAAAAGAGCAAAGGAGCCTTTACTCTTAAGGGGTAAGAAGCCTATTTTATGTAGGCTTTTATGATCTGCTGCTTCTCAAGTGGACGGTCTCCGCCACTACGCCCGGATGTCGCAATATTGTTTAGCTTGTCGACAATATCTTTCCCTTTAACAACATATCCAAAGATACTGTGACGGCCGTTTAACCAAGGGGTTGCTGCAGTCGTGATAAAAAACTGGCTGCCATTAGTCCCCGGACCGGCATTGGCCATAGCCAAGATACCTGACTTGTTAAATGTGATATTTTTTGCAAACTCATCTTTGAAGGGTTTATCCCAAATCGACTTTCCACCTCGACCTGTTCCGGTAGGGTCACCGCCCTGGATCATAAAGTTTTTGATGATACGATGGAAGACAAGACCATTGTAGTAACCGTCTCTGATGTGTGTACTGAAGTTCTCTACTGCCAGGGGTGCATAGTCCGGACGAAGTTCGATCTCTATGGTGCCTTGTGTTGTCTCAAGTACAGCGATAGGGTGATCGGTTTTCGTTTTGTCTGATTTTGAAAGGGTGTCATGCAGATCTGCAAAAGCCAGTGTACTGAGTGTGAATAGAAGTGTTAATAAGAACTTCATTGTGTTCTCCCAAGGTAAATTGCAATTATTATAGCAAAGCTATGTTATTATTTTTGCACTAATCGAAAAGATTTTAAGGAAATGATCATGAAAAAGTTAACGAGTGCACTTTTAGCAACAGCAGTTTTAAGCAGCGGCGTGATGGCAACAGAGGTTGGATTTTATGCAGGCGGTGGTGTGGCCTTTGAAGCGGTGCCTAGTAATAATGACTGGGAGATGGGTTTGGGTGTTGTACTTCGTGGCGGTATGACACTTGACGCTGTTTTAGAAGGGTTTGGTGCTGAGGTCGAATTGACAAAGTCTATAGTTGATCCAAAGGTAGATTATAAAGGTGACGCTGATGGTCGTGATAAGGTTAATGTCACAACCTTAGCAACATATGCTGTCTATAGAATTCCAGTTACAGATAAGATCTATGTGAAACCACGCTTTGGTATTATCTTTCCAAATCTTGGCGGGGCAGAGACTTGGAATGATGATAACGTTGTAAATTCACGTGATGTTACTTTCTCTTCTGGTATTGGCGGCGGATTTACTGTTATGGATCATATGGATGTCTATATTGACTATACAGTTATCGGTGAGAGCATCACAAACTATGGC
>JAUVKK010000226.1 GCA_030596305.1 Helicobacteraceae bacterium
ATAGATAATAAAACAGTGTGATATACTAGGCGTAGATTTTACGCAGAAGGAATCATCATGATCAAAAAAACAGCAGTAGTTTTAGCAGCCGCAACAACGCTTTTTATGGCCGGGTGCAGCTCTTATCCTGAATCAGCCGAGGGTGTAGCCGACGCCGTTTGCAGTGAGTTTAAAGCCGGCAATCTCAGGGGTGCTGAAGCCTATATGAGTGATACGGCACTGCAGCAAGCCAGAAAAAACGAGAGTGTGATCTCCCAGTTTTTTGCACTGCCGGAGTTTAAAGAAGAGGCGTCAAGACTTGACTGCAGCAAACCTTCTAAAACAGAAGAACTCGGCGGCGATCACAAGATCATCTATTTTAAAGGCTTTAACGTTGAAGTTCAAAAGATCGATGGTGATTGGAAGCTCATCGGCTAAGTTTTGTATTTAGAGGTGCCCTTTAGTGTAATCTTATTCTGTACTTGTCAGTGCCACTGTTTTTTACTCTACTAATGATACAATAGTGTAATTTAGTTTTTTAATGTTTATTGGCAGGTGTAATGGATATAAGATCAAAACAGATAGCACAACATAGAGTTGACCAGATACGATCGTTTCAAGCAGAACTTGAGACCATTGAAAAAGAGCAGATACTCTTACTTGATGCAGAGCAGCGCAATGCGGTAGAACGGTACCATCTAAAACTTCTGACAAAGCTATCTTCCAGTTTTGATGTTGATACAAACAAAGAGGAAAAACAGCTAAGCCTTGGAATGAAGATTGCTTCTTTTTTAGCGGCTTTAGGGCTTGCTGCCAGTATCTTCTTTCTTTTCTTTCAATTTTGGGGAGGCTTTTCAACCACACTTCAAGTGGTCATCCTGATAACAACACCCTTTGTTCTTTTAAGTCTGACCATCTACTTAAACAGCTTGGAGTTGACAAGCTATTATGTCAAGATCGCTGCTTTGCTCAGCCTGACCTCCTTTATTTTAAACCTGACGATGCTGGGACAGATATTTAATATTACCCCCTCTCCCAATGCACTGTTTATATGGGCAGTGTTTGCGGTGTTACTTGCTTACGCTACGGACACCCGCTTGCTGTTAGGTGCCGGGATCATCTCTTTTGCTACCTTTTTATCTGCAAAATTCGGCGCCTGGAACGGTCTATACTGGATTAATTTCGGAGAGAGGCCTGAGAACTTTTTACCGGCGGCTCTCGTACTGTTTCTTATCTCTTTTTTACCACACACGAGGTTTTCAGGTTTTGGCTCTATCTATCGTGTCTTTGCAATGATCCTCTTTTTCCTGCCGGTCTTGATCCTCTCTAACTGGGGCCTTATAAGTTATGTGGATATGGAGAAAGAGTCGATAGAGATGCTTTATCAAATAATAGGTTTTGTCTTTAGTGCTTTGGCTATCTATATTGGTATCAAGAAAAACCTGAACGAGGTCACCAATACAGGAAATGTCTTTTTCGTGATCTTCTTGTACACAAAGTTTTTCGATTGGTGGTGGGAGCTTATGCCTAAATACCTCTTCTTTTTGCTGATCGGATTAAGTGCTGTTTTGATCTTAGTCATACTCAAAAGATTTAGAGTAGGGAGTGTCGGACATATAGGAGGCGGGTCATGATGAAACGCATTCTCTCTTCATTCGGGCTTATTGCCATCGCGTTTTCTCTGTTAGCCATAACTAACACCATTGTACTCTTGGGTGTCAATGCAAATCGCAGTGGTGAATTAACATCTAAGATGACGCTCACTCAACGGGAGTTACGACTTCCTTATAGTTCCAACAGAGAAAATAGCGGTATTGCCTTGCGTATGGTCTACCGTGTGTTTGACAGTGATGAAAACAGCACCTACTCCTACTATAACAGTCCGGCTTGGTTGAACAGTGAAAAGCTCATCACACTAGGCTTCGATATCGATAAGTATGTCAATGCCAAATATCCAAAACGGGCTATTCCAAAAGAGGTACTGCTGGTTCTTGAAAATGACGGTGAGATCTATAAACGCTCTTTAAAACGTATAAATGACGTGTTTTTGGAACATCAGGTGCAGGTCAGTGAGAACCCGACTGATATAAGAATAAAAAACCGTTACGAGAGGGCAAAAAAAGATCTACAGAGAGAAAAGTTGAGTGAGTCAAGACTCTTTGTGATCGATATGGGCTTGGACTATGAAACACTGCGGAAGCAATACAGTGATAAGAGTAGATTTCTCATTGTAAAAGGTGTGGTGGGAGTTGTGAATAATGAGGTTGAAAAAAGAGTATATGGCTATATCAAGGGGCTGAGTATACATAACTTATATCTTCCTCTGGAACATAGAGAGATGATCAGTGGATTAAAATACCACGGTGATGAAGGGCCGCGTTACAGTGCAGTAGTACATTATGGTAGCCGATACGAACCGTGGATCGTCTCTGTTAAGCAATTAAATGAAAAATAGGAGCGTATAGAATTACGCTATATCTGCTCCTGAGCAAAAAAAGTTGTATAATTGCAGTAACTATTCAGAGGAAACCATTATGATGATCGCAAAATATTCTGCCAACGGCAACGACTTTGTCTTGTTCCATGCCT
>JAUVKK010000009.1 GCA_030596305.1 Helicobacteraceae bacterium
CAGCCAAAAAGTATTGAGCTTGTCAAAGATAAGGTGTATGACTTGATGTTAAGCGGTCATACTCACGGCGGTCAAATTTTTCCCTTTGGTTTTTTAGTCATGCTGCAACAGCCATTTTTAGCAGGTCTGCATGCAGTAACATCCTCTAAACAGATCTTTGTCAGCCGGGGAACAGGTTACTGGGGCCCACCAGTACGTGTTTTTGCACCAAGTGAGATCTCTGTTTTGACACTTAGACCAAGGTCAACGATATAAATAACAATTCTCTTGCTAAATTTTTCATAAAATGCCTTAAATATGGTATTTTGTTATGATAAATCCTTGAAAAAATATATAGATTACTATATAATAAACTATATATTTAAGAGGAATTGATTTGAAGCCAAAAGATGAAGTCACACGCTCACTTGTCATTGACAGAAAAACATGGGATGAAGCGATGAAATACTCTCGTGGACGTTACAAGATGAGTTTGAGCAAGGTAACAGAAAAGCTGTTGCAGGACTGGTTGGCCAAAGAGCGTAGAAAACCTCTTGAAAATGAAAATCAAAAACAGTTTTTCTAAGCCTCACACAATACGATCAGTATAACTCTTATATTGATCCACTCCATATTATTTATCATCAAGATCCTTCTTTTTTACTATTGTATTATATATGCTTATTATGATATGATTTTTTAAGAGTGAACATACAACTGGATGTTGTTTTTTTTTGCCAATCAAGGAGATGATATGAGTGATGAGACCGAAGAGCTGTCAGAGCATGAGAGTAATGCTGCCGTATGGCAAAACGGTAAAGATATCGGGCATTTAGCTTCATCAGCAAGCAATATGACACAGGTGCGCAAAGATATCATTAAGTTCGCACTTGGATTTGAGATTAAAGATATACGTACATATGCCGGCTATAAAGGTGATCTTCTAGTGGAGATAATGGCGACTGACCTAACGGTTTTAAAAACCATTAAAGGTTGGGCTGATAACTTAGGGATGGACACCGTTCTTAAAGAGAACCCAATGACAATGATCCATGAACTTTTTTGTATAACACCAGATGAGGATGTCTACGGACTAATTGAGCCTCAATAGAGGTTAAAGCAAGACTATTTACATGAAATAGGTTTTATTGAACTGTAAAGGTTGTAGATACCTCTTCATCATCGATCTCAACTTCGACCTTCCAAACACCTTTGGCACGACCATTTTTGTCTCTTGAGTCAAAGATGCTTGCATGATTGGCTGGCAGGACTATTTCACGCTCACGGTCATCTTTCCCATTTGGTGACGCCCACTCAAATTCAACATCTCGATCTCTGTTAACACGCTTGGTCATCAACTTACATGTAATCTTGTTGTCTTCGTCCAGACAGATCAGTGCTTCATTTTTGTCAGCGCTTTTTTTGACCTCATGCTTGATCATCTTATTACTGTTTTTATCACTGCTCTCATCTTGTGAACAGCCTAAAAACAGAACTGCAAGTACAAAGATCGAAAGGTACTTTCTCATGAGAGGTCCTCTAACATTTTGATCATACTTGTCTTGCGCATTTTTTTGGCAAAATCCAAGGCTGTCATACCTTTTCGCTCTACTGTATTTAGGTCGGCACCGGCATCAAGCAATACTCTGAAGATCTCGTATCGACCATAACAGACAGCTGCCATCAGAGGTGTAAAGCCGCTTTTACGGGTTATATCATTTATATCTTTGCCTTTTTTTAACAGGAGGTTGACCATGTATGAGTTGTTATAGGTCACAGCAAAATCTAAAATGCTGACACCTTCGTCATCACAGTAAAAAATATCTGCACCGTTTTCGACCAAAAGCTCCAACATGTCCTGGTCGACACGGCTTTTTAGTGCATAAGCGAGTACGGACTCTCCTGACTCATTTCGTGCGTTAAGGTTGCCACCGTCTTTTATGTGTTTTTTTGCAGCTATATAGTTGTTGTTCTGTAAGATAGAGAGCCATTTTGTCATGGTTGATTCACTTTTAGTTATGTCGGCGCTAGTATATCAAATACGGCTAAGATAAAATAGGTGTAGAGATGACATACTATTTGTTTTGGTTTAATTTAAGAGTATCCCTTTTATTGATACATACACTGTTGTTTTGTTATCAATCACTTGCTCTTAACTTTAACAAAAGCTATTATAATATATTCTAATGTCAAACAGAGGTGTAGCAATGCAGAAGATGAACCTTTTTATAGCCTTTGCTTTTGTACTGTTTATAGCTATCGGCTACAAGACATATGAACAGTATAAAGAGATTAAAAACACTCAAGAGATGATCATACAAAATGAGAGTGAATCTTTAGCAAAGTTTATAGGCGCTTTTCGCAGTACTTATCAAGATGCCTTTTTGCAAAACCATATCGAAGTTGATGAAAAGACCGTCAACCTGCTTCCAGTTAAAACTACACCGGTGATTAGTAAATATTTTTCGTCTAGTGTACAAGGTAACATTGTTATACGTACCGTCTCTGATCGCCCTCGCAACCCAGATAACAAAGCAAACATTTTTGAATTGGAGATGATCGAATATTTTAATCAAAATCCAAAGGAAAATCAGAGGTTTCTAAAAAGAGAGAAGGCCTTTTACTATACCCAACCGCTTTATATAACAAAGACATGTCTTGAGTGCCATGGCAAACGTGAGAACGCTATACAGAGTATTCGTGACAACTATGAGACGGCTTATGACTATAAGATCGGAGAAATACGCGGTCTGTTAAGTATTCAGATCAAAGAACGCGGTTTCTTTACAGCACTTTACGCTGACTTTATAAAGAACTTGAGTTTTACGGTACTGATGTATCTTCTTTTTTTAGTCATCGTCTATATGTTAATAAAAACAATACGTGTAAGAGCACTGGAATATACAGAACAACTTGAAGAAGAGATCCAAAAAAAGACGTCTGCGATAAAAAAACAGAAAGATACGTTTGAAACCCTCTTTGAAAAATCTTCAGACGGTATCTCTATCCTGGATGATGGTAAATTTGTGCAGTGTAACGAAAAAGTGGTTGAGATGTTGCAGTATGACTCTAAAGATGAGCTTTTAGATATACACCCTTCAAAACTCTCGCCAAAATACCAGCCGGATGGACAAAGCTCATTTGAAAAAGCAGAAGAGATGATGGCGCTTGCCGTCAAAAATGGCTGTAATAAGTTTGAATGGGTACATACACGGGCAGATGGTGATGAGTTCTGGGCTGAGATCACACTTACACCTATTGTGTTAAACGATCGTGATGTCATACATGTTGTATGGAGAGATATATCTGAGCAAAAAAAAGCAGAAGATGCCTTAGTCGAACAGCATAAACTTCTCCAATCCGTTATCGATGGTGTTGAAGATCCTATTATGGTGATCGGTGAAGATTACACTGTGCACCTGATGAACAACAAGATCCGTCAAAAAATCGATCTGGAATGTGTTGCGGATATCGATAACCCTAAGTGTTATGAGATCTCGCATCAGCGTTCATCGCCATGCGACGGCAAAGATCACCCTTGTCCTTTGAAGATTGTCATGGAGACAAAAGATACTGTCACTGTAGTACACGACCATGGTGACACTGATGGTGTTAAACACTATCTGGAGCTATCAGTAACGCCGCTTTTTGACAGCAATAAAAATGCTATCGGTATTATTGAGTCCTCCAGAGATATCACAGCGCACTTGGAAACACAGTATGAACTTCGTGAACAAAAAGACATCTTGCATCACCAAGCTCACCACGACGCGCTGACAGGCCTCCCTAACCGTACTCTTTTTAATGACCGCCTGCACCAAAGTATAGAGATAGCCAAACGCAGTAATAGTGGTTTGGCCCTCTTCTTTATTGACCTGGACCTGTTTAAGAAGATCAACGACTCGTTGGGACATGAGGTTGGTGATAAAGTCCTCAAGGAGGTAACCGAACGCCTTGGGAATGAAATACGAAAAGAGGATACGCTTGCCCGTCTAGGCGGCGATGAGTTTGTCATTATTATGGAGGGGCTTACAAAGGCACATGATGCTGTATTGTTGGCAGAAAAGATCTTAAATGTCATGGCACAGGGTATCCGAATAGATGAGCACCTACTCTATGTCTCATGCAGCATCGGTATCAGTCTCTACCCTCAAGACGATACAAATGTCAGCAATCTTTTGAAATATGCTGACATCGCCATGTATAAAGCCAAAGATGAAGGACGTAACAATTATCAGTTCTATTCAGCTGACATGAGCGAATTGGCTTTTGAGCGTGTTGTCATGGAAGCCAGTTTGCGTCAAGCCTTGAAGAACAATGAGTTTATTGTCTATTACCAGCCACAGGTAGATGCAAGCAGCGGAAAGTTTATTGGGGTGGAAGCGCTGATACGATGGCAGCACCCTGAGATGGGTATGGTATCTCCGGCCAAGTTTATTCCTTTGGCTGAGGAGACCGGTTTAATTGTCGATATCGATAGATGGGTAATGCGAATTGCTATGCAGCAGGTTGCTTCATGGTATGCAGATGGATTGACACCAGGTGTGCTTGCGCTCAATCTTGCGATGAAGCAGATCCATAGCGATGACTTTGTGGAACTGCTGAAATATAACATGGCTGTTAATGACTTTAAGCCAGAGTGGTTGGAGCTGGAAGTCACTGAGAGCCAGGTGATGGTAAGACCTGAGGATGCGATCATTAAGCTCAAAGAGATCAATGACTTGGGCATTACAATTGCCATTGATGATTTTGGTACAGGATATTCATCACTGTCGTACCTGAAACGACTTCCGATCAATAAATTAAAGATCGATCAATCATTTGTATTTGATATACCGGGTGATGAAGAGGATGTGGCTATTGTCAAAGCGATCATTGCACTGGCACAAAGCCTTAACCTTGATCTGCTTGCAGAAGGTGTTGAGACAGACGCACAAAAAGAGTTTTTAATGCAAAATGGATGTAATAACATTCAAGGTTACTACTACAGCCGACCTGTTCCGGCAGAAGAGATCCGTACAACGTTTCTAAATAAGAGTGATTAGAGCGCCCCTTCTGTAGCAACACGACATTTAACTTTTAATACCTTCCTTAAGCATCGCAGCATATTGGTGTTTCCTAATCTTAGTAATGGTAATATTTCAGAATCAAAATTTGAGTCTCAACTGACTCATAAATCATAATAAAGAGAGAATCAATGGAAACAATTCAAACTGCTGATGCATTTAAAGCACTGATCGAAAATATTAAATCAAAAGATGGGTATAGAGACCCTCTGGCGTTTGGTATCTGTCGTGTAGACCTTGGTCAAAAAAACGGTGATAAGGTCCTTCAGGCAACGTACCCGGTTGTTAACTGGAATGAGAACTTCGGTTCTGCTGCAATCTTTATTGAAGCACTCAGCGAACAAGGTGTTACCGTAGACTGTAATGAGAATGAAGTTGTTTGCAATGTGAACCTTGCATTTTTAGAGTCATGTCTTAATGCCTTTACGCCATACTCAGATGAAGCATTTGGCGATGCACACAAAAATATTCAGGTTATCTCGGCGCTATACGGCCAACTTAAGGCTGAGGGTGCACGTGAGGGTGAGTTCCGTGTTGTCTTTATCTTTGATGATGCAGCATGTGTCAGTGTTGAAGCGACATACCTTAAACTATACGCACTTTCTCTAGCAAAAGTAGAACTGCGCAGTATTAACCTTAATGGTGCATTTGGTGCTCTTCCAAATGTGGCATGGTCTGATGGTCAACCGATCGAGCTTGACTGGCTGCGTGAGAATGAGATCGAACTTAAATTTGCAAACGCTTACCCACATGTTGACTTTGTAGATAAGTTCCCACGTTTCCTACAGCACATCATCCCTGCGGACAATACACGTATCCTAGAGACATCTAAAGTACGTTTTGGTGCACAGCTTCATGCTGGTACAACAGTAATGCCTGGTGCTTCTTACATCAACTTCAACGCCGGTACTACAGGTGTTAGTATGGTAGAAGGTCGTATCTCTAGCTCTGCTATCGTTGGTGATGGTTCTGACGTTGGCGGTGGTGCTTCGATCCTTGGCGTACTTAGCGGTACTGATGGAAACCCTATCTCTGTAGGTAAAAACTCTCTTCTCGGTGCAAACTCTGTTTGTGGTATCCCTCTTGGTGATGCATGTATCATTGATGCCGGTATCGCTGTTCTTGAAGGTACAAAGTTCATTATTGAAGAAGATGAACTTCCAAAACTTAATGATGCTAACCCAGGTGCAAATATCGAAGGTGAGTGGATTAAAGGTAAAGATCTTGCAGGCCTTAACGGGTTACACTTCCGTCAAGACTCATTCACAGGGGAGATGATGGTTTTACGTTCTAAGCGTGAGATCAAACTAAACGCAGACCTGCACTAACCATTCAGACGTGAGACTGTTGTCTCACTCTATTTTTAACGCTCTTTAACTATCTACAAGATCAACTTACTTTTTTACAGCACATTCTAAAAGATTGAATAGAACCTATACATTCGCCTTCTTTTTACTTTTTCGTTTTCTCTTTTTTGATTTCTTAACAGGTTTGTAAGTGAAGATATTCATACGATCAAGGCTTGGCATTAGTGAACTATTATAATCATAGCCTTTCTGCTCACTGCCTATGTCCAAGGTACTGATAACAACTTTACCAACGATAACACGGCCCTCTTCTGCATTATCATCCACTGTTTTGATACCCCACATGTTATGCAAGATCATGATGTTGTCTTCATAGGTTCCAAGGTAGAGCATAATATGCCCTTTGCGATGCAAGAAGGTCTCAAACGGTATCGCTTCGGCTTTGATCAACTCCTCTTTAGCAGTTGTATTGAGATCATTAAATTTTATGACCTTACCGATACGCGACTGCTGTCTAGAGTTGCGCGGTATCCAGATTCCAAAAGGGGCATAGATGTCACGAAGCGTTGAAGAGCAGTCTCTCTCTTCATAAAGCCCACCCCAACCATAATTACTTTTCATAACACCGGTCGTGATCATAGTGAGGTTTTTCTGATTCAGATAAAGTGGTTTAGTAGCTACATCACGATGTTTAAATCTGATCGTCACAAAAGTCGGTTTGTTAAAGGCACCTGGTGCTACCGCACGTGCATAGGTATAAAGTCCCCTCTTTTTAACATAGCTAAGGCGCATTCCAACACGGGAGTAGAAAAGAAAATGTCCTTCTGTGTCTGTCAGGGCAACCTTCTCTTTCAAAAGGTAGACAGGCTTTGCCTTCTGCCATTTTTTACGCTGTTTTTTATTCATAAAAGCGATTGTATGGCTAGGCAGCCACCCTGAAGCGTATGAGGTATAGACATAGACCCATGCTCTATCTTTTGAGTAGTGAGAGATGTAGATAGGCTCATTAGCATGAACAGCACTGTTTTGCAGGTAGTCAAAAGGAAAGCCCTCACCTGCCTTGTTTGGATCTCTGAAAAGCGGTTTATGTGTTGGGAAGTTTCGCAGTGCAGAGAAATGCAGTGTCATACCGTAACGGTTCACCTTGCCAAAGCGTTTAAAGTTGGCTTTTTTCAACATCTCATCAAACCATGACTCCTCTAACAGCTGTAGGTTTTCACCATATGAACACCCTCTTGAGTAGACATTAAATGGCCAACGGGCAGTAGATGAACGTTCAGGCGGCTTTTTATAGCGCCAGACAGAAAAGTAGTTTCTGTCAAAAGATTTTTGGATGCCGTAATGGCGTTTGTGTGTCAATGCACTTTTTTTGGCATAGACCTCTATGTCCTGAGGAAAGTGATAAAGATCTTCAACAGAATGGGGATAGACAGGGGTGACACAAAAGCCATTTTCTGCAGCATCACTCTCTTGGGCAGTTGACAGGTTTAGCTCTTTTAAGCTCCGCTGCTCTTTATTGCTATTTTGAGGGTCAATCAGTGACAATGTCTGTTTAGGTTGTAGTGACTCTGCTGCATGAGCGTTAAAAGAGAGTAGTAGCGCCAAAGCGGTAAAAAACAGAGCCATACGATAACCTGTGTTGTGATGCAAGTGCATCTCCTTTTACTTTTACACCGTCTCTAAAAGAGTGTAAAGAGGAATAGACTACTCAACTCCACCATAGCGTCCTACAACACGACCAAGAACGTTGATCTGATCTGGTGAAGCGACTTGTGGAAGGTAGAAATCTTTATTATCTGAAATAATATCGATTCTACCATCTATACGCTTTTGTAATCGTTTAACCAAGAGCATGTCTTCTGTTTGAATCGCAAAAACACCGCCACGGGAAATATCGACCTTTGAGCGGTTCAAAAAGATGATGTCACCATTTAAAAAAGTGGGTTCCATTGAATCACCGGTCACATTGATGGCCTCAATGTTCTTGAGCTCACTCTCACCACCCAATGTCGCTAAAAAATGAGGTTCAATAGCAAGGTTTTCAGCTTCTTCGCCTTCATCGGCAAAACCACCGCCTCCGGCTGAAGCGTTGACAGCATTAAAATAACGGACCATATAAAACTGGTTAGTCGCTTCAACAAGAGATTCCGGGCTCTGGTCATACAGCAGCCAGTTAATAGCGATCGAACGCTTGGCACAGAAGTTAAGAAGCTCCTCATAGGGGATCTTCTCTCGTTTTTTCATCGTTGCGAAGTTCATCTGTGAAATGTCAAGTGCGTTGGCCACATCTTTGTCAAACACCTTTTTGCCGGGGATATCTGATGAGATGATATCTTTTATCTCTTCTACGATCTCACTGAAACTTTTCATGTCTCATCCTTTTCTTTTTATAGGCATATAGTAAAGCTTTGTCATACTTTATCTAAATAATATGTCAAATTGCAATATTATTTGGATCTTCTCAGAATAGTTCATAGAATATGCCTACAAAAGCGATTTAAAGGATGACAGATGGCAAAGATAATTAAAACAGCGGATTCATTTTTGGACAGATTCGAAGCGTCATTAAGCCGTTGGGCTGACAAAATTTTATAAAGAGGATAAGATTATGAATATCAATAGCAGAGAATACCTATTAATAAAAAAAGTGATCAAGACCAACCCAAACATCTCAGTAGGCGATATGGGACGGTTAATAAAACTGATCTATAACAGCTAAGAGAGCTGCGCTAGCACAAAGGACTTACTCTTTAGTCTCTTTGCCCTCTTCTCTCTCTTTCTCTTCTTGCTTCTTTCTTTGGGCTTCACGTTCATTGAACTTATTGTTGTGATATCCACCAAAGACAAAAAGCATGAAGAGCACAAATAAGATCAACATGATAATATCTATTACATCGCTCACATTAACTCCTTATAACTTGTAAAGTTCTGTTTGATCGCCTCATAGAGGATGATCCCTGTGCTGACAGCCAGGTTGAGGCTGCGTCCCTCTTTTGTCATAGGTATCGTCATACATCGTTCAGGGTGGGCCGCCAGTAGTTCAGCCGGTAGTCCCTTTGTCTCTGAACCGAAAAAGAGAAAGTCATTCTCTTGAAACTCTTGTTCAAAATACGGTGTATCCGTTTTTGTTGTACCGTAAAAGTAACGGGCACCTTCATTTTGAGCTGCAAAGAAGCTCTCAATGTCTTCGTAGACAGTGAGGTCAAGTTTCTGCCAATAATCGAGTCCTGCTCTGCGTACAGCCTTCTCATCAATATCAAAGCCCAGAGGCTTAATAAGATGAAGCGATGAGCCTGTATTGACACATAGACGACCGATACTGCCGGTGTTATTTGGGATCTCGGGACGGACTAATACAATATTAAACAAACGAACTCCTATAGGGTGTTATGTAGACTAAAAGATGACTGTTTTGTTGGAATAGACAAAGATGCGGTCTTCCAGGGCAAGCTTTAAAGCACGTGAGAGAACGATCTTTTCAACATCACGGCCTGAGCGCTGCATATCGCGCCAGCTGTAGGCATGGTCAATATGTTTGATCTCCTGTGCGATGATCGGACCTTCATCAAGATTGTTATTGACAAAGTGCGCTGTTGCACCAATGATCTTGACACCACGTTCAAAAGCTTGCTTGTAAGGGTTGGCACCAATAAATGCCGGTAAAAACGAGTGATGGATGTTGATGATCTTGTCTTCATATGCTTCGACAAAAAGCGGCGTCAAAATACGCATGTATTTAGCCAGAACAATATAGTCTACATCTTTATACTGCCCAAGGACCTCCAAGATAGCCTCTTCATGAGCTTCTCTCTCAAGACCCTCATGTGAAACCGTAACAAAAGGGATATTAAATTTGTTTACCAGAGGCTCTAAAAGGTCATAATTTGAGACAACAGCCAAGATATTGGCATCAAGCTCCCCTGCTTCGTAACGGATCAAGATATCACCTAGAGCATGTGACTCTTTTGTGACCATAAGAATGATGTTTTTTTTACCCGGTTCAATGATATCTACACTTGAATCTTCAGGCAGGACGGCTTCCAACTCATTTTCAAGCTGTGCAGCATCGACCTTGCCTTCAACAACAGAACGCATAAAGAACTTGTGGTTCTCTTTATCGACAAACTCGTTGTTGGACATGATATTGAGTTCATGGTTGTAGAAGATACT
>JAUVKK010000036.1 GCA_030596305.1 Helicobacteraceae bacterium
CGCAGTGTTTTTTCAGTAAAGATGAGGTGCTGACGAAGTGCGCCTATCTTATAGTTTTTAGGGATGATGACATTGCCATCACTAGGTTCTTCTTCGCCTAAAATAAGTTTAAAAAAGGTGGACTTTCCGCTACCGTTACGGCCAACGAGGCCCATTTTGTTACCGGAATTCAGTTTGAAAGTTATGTTGCTAAATAGTTCTTGGCTGCCGTAGGCTTTGGAGACGTTGGAAAATTGTATCATGAGGATCTTTTTTTTGGCGTATTATATCAAGTTCGGAGAAGGCTCTATATATGTTGAAGTTGACGGAACTAAATGATTAGACATATTGTAATATTTTGACTGCACTCTTTCCTTTTTTACTCGCAAAAAACGAAACCAAAAAGCGCTCGTGACGGCTTCGCGGTCGGTAGCTACCGACTACTTTCCTTTCAGTCGTTCATTCGCTAAAAACGACTAACTCGCTGTCGCTTAAACAAAGCCGTTTTCTTAACGCTCACTCCCTTCTTACAGTCAACGCTGTAGATGCCACGAAAAAAGCCAAGCGGTGACGCACCTATGTTAAAGTGAAAACTAGCGCTTTCATCCCTATTTGAACAAACTCCCAGCAGATAATGTGTGAGTCGTAACAGTTTAAAGAACAACTAACTAGCTGCTTTAGATATTAAATAACAATGTCTAAAGAACAGCGTCTCTCTTTTTTTCTTGAAAACTATTTCTCTGACGCGACAGAGAAAAAAAGTTCAGCCAATCACAGTTTAAACGGTTCGGTAACTTGAGTTTAGAATAATGACTTATTCATGCTCAATAAAGACATAGAGTAATTACGTATAATTAGTCCAAAAACTTGAAGTCCAATTTTGATAACATTCGCTAAAAAGAGAACTATGCAGACCCTAGCAGATCTAAAAGCAGGCAAATTACAAGGCCTTACGCAACTTACACTTTCTGAGGAGCTTACAAGTTTTCCGGATGAAGTGTTTATGCTTGCTGACACTTTGGAAATCTTGGATCTTAGCCATAATAGGCTCTCCCATCTCCCTGATTTGAGTCGTCTTAAAAAACTGAAGATCGCTTTTTTCTCTTTTAACCTCTTCACGGAAGTCCCTGCAGCTTTTAAAAACTGTGAGAAGCTCTACATGTTAGGTCTTAAAGGCAATCAGTTAGAGAAATTTGATGAAGATATCTTACCGCTAAGTATTAGTTGGTTGATTCTGACAGATAATAGATTGGATGAATTACCGCGTTCTATCGGAAAACTTACCAAACTGCGTAAATTTCCTTTGGCGGGTAATCAGCTGACCTCTTTACCGGATGCAATGTCCAACTGTAGAGAGTTAGAGCTTATCCGTCTCTCTGCTAACCAATTTGAGGAACTCCCCAAGTGGCTTTTAATGCTTCCAAAACTGGCGTGGCTTGCCTTCTCCGGGAACCCTTGTTCAACAGCTCCTGTGGCAGCGTTAGATGAAGTGGCCTATGAGAGTCTGGAGATGAGTGAGCTTTTGGGTGAGGGTGCTTCGGGACAAATTTATAGAGGGTATGACAAAAATGCTGAGGCTGAGGTCGCGGTCAAACTTTTTAAAGGTGCTGTGACCAGTGATGGTTTTGCGCATGATGAGATGAACGCCTATATGAGTACGGGAGAACATCCTCATCTCATCAGTGTTCATGCCAAGATAAAAGGTTCTGAACCGCTGGGGCTTGTTTTGGAACTGGTCCCCTTGGATTATGAGAACCTGGGGCTTGCTCCAAACTTTGAGACCTGCACACGCGACACCTTTGTAGATGGAACTGAGTTTGATCTAGAGACGATCTACAGTGTGGCAAGAGCGATGGTCTCAGCAGCAGAACATCTGCATGCACGAGGTCTGATGCATGGCGACCTTTATGCCCATAACATCCTCATAAACAGGCAAGATCAGCACTGCTATTTTGGCGATTTTGGGGCAGCTACCTTTTATGACAAGAGAGAGACTCTGTATGAAAATATCGAAGTCCGTGCCTTTGGCTGTCTACTTGATGATTTACTAGAACATTGTTCTGATAAAGGCAGAGAAGAGTATGTCTATTTAGAACGCTTGGTAGGAGAATGTATGGATGAGGATGTTGAAAAAAGACCACTCTTTAGAGAGATACTTCTATAAGTTAGCAGTTACGCGTAGGCTTCGATCTCTTTGATCTTCTGTACCAGGGCTTTGACCTCTTTTTTCAAAGGCTCCATCTTATCTTGAATCTCAGAGGCTTCAAAATCATCATCTGCAGTTTCCAGTGTAACTTTGAGCTCTTTATAGGCCTTAAGCTGTAGCTCTTTGAGCTTTTTATAATCATCTAATTTGGCTAGCTCTTCTTGCTGTTCAGGTGTTAATGCTGTCATGAATGTCCTAGATATAACTTTGTAATTTGATGAGTGTGGCAAGCAGCAGGGCATTTTTATCCATGCCGCCGCTTGACTTCATCTTCAGCTCATTTTCCAAGAGCAGGTTTAACATAGCATCGTACTGATGTTGTTTAAACCGTATGCTCTGCTGTGCACGTTCTTGTTCTATCTTCTGTGGCAGTTTATAACCAAGAATTGCTCTTGAATCTGCAATACCATGGATCTTGATGTTGGCATAAAAGAGGTAGAGCTGAGTCACAAACGAGCTGATAGCGGTGATAATACGGATCTCATCTTCGCCACTTTCCAAGATGCGTAACAACTCTGCTCTGAAATCTTTTTTGGCAAGCAGGTGGTTGATGAACTGATCGATCTTGACCTCACCGACACCATAGACAAGTGCATCGATATCTTTACCGGAGATAGGACGGCCCAAGATCTGCAGTTTGCTCAGTTCATTACAGGCAAGACCCAGATCACCGTTTTGCGACTCGATGAGATGTGTTGCCGCGTAATTGTCGAGTTGCACACCTAGCCGCTGTGCCTCTTGAAGGAGCATGTTTTTGGCTTCATTGGCAAAAGGCGGGAACATACGTACTTCGATACCGCCGGACTTTTTATTAAAAGCCTTGGCCGAGGTCTTCATGTCCGCACCGTAATAGGCATAGATAAAGGTGTTATCGGGGTTCTTTTTGACCAACTCCAGCAGGGTGTCAAGATCTTTTTTAGGTACCTTTTTCTCATTTTTGATAATAAGCAGATTTTGGTCGCCAAAGAGCGAACCCTGTGAAAGGTGGGCTTTTGCTGAATTAAAGTCATACTCATCATGATAGAGACTCAGGACATTGGCATCAGGGATGTTGCAGAAAAACTTGAGATAGTAGTCGATGAGAAAGTGGGTCTCACCATAAAGCATGACGGCCGGTACTTTGTTACCGCTTCTGATGATGTTGTCGAGCTCTTTACGGTACATCTAACTTAGCTCCATTGGGTCTTTGTCAAGCTTTTTAACCAGACTGGCGTTGATCCTGGCTGAAGCAAGGTCAACATTGTCGATGCGAAGGATGATGTCATCAAAAAGAGTAACCGAGGTATCGACACTGAGGTTGACTTCAGCACCTTGAATGGGTTCTAATATCTGAGCGGTGAAGTAGGGGTCAGTACCGTTGACACGGGCTTTAAACTCATTGCCTCTCTGCTCATTTGCCCAGCGTGCAAACTTTCGCTGCATAAAGCGGATCTCAATAGCAGAAGCTTCACGCTCTTTCTCGCTGATACTGAAACAGAGGGCATCGATGTTGCGAAGTACGTATGAACTCTCTTCTGTGTCTTTGGCAAGAAGTGCTTTGAGGTGACGGTGAACGATGAGGTCCGAGTAGCGACGAATTGGCGATGTAAAGTGCGTGTAGGCCGTAAAACCAAGTCCAAAGTGGCCAATATTGTCCGGTGCATAACGCGCTTGCATCTGTGCACGGATGATGAGTGTATCGACCTCACTGACAAGGTCACGTTTGGCTGCTTCGGCTTGAATGAAGTCGATGGTCTCCTTCATAGACTCTTTTGGCTCAACAATAAGGCCAATGCCCGCGAGTTCTTGGTAGAGGCTCTGAAGTTTGGTAGGACTTGACTGATCGTGAATACGGAAAACACCATGAGAGTATCGATCTGCTGCCGCTTTGTTAGCTAACAGCATACAGTCCTCTATGAGTCCATGTGATGGGGTCTCTTCGCTCGTTGTAGTCGCTATAAGGGACTGATTCTCATCAAGCTGCATGGAGAGCTCTTCAGAGTGAAAGTCATACCCCTGTTTGAGACGATCTTCTTTGAGTGCATCAGTAAGGTCACGCAGTTTAGGCAGGTAGTTCATGACCACCTCTTCATCACTGTTTGTTGCCTGTAGGTCACCTTCAAAAAAGGCGTCAACCTCTTCGTAAGTAAAACGGCGTTTAGAGTGGATGATGCCCTCATAAAGTTCAGTATGTGTGACTTTTAGTCCATCGAGGTGCAGCTCGAAGACAAAGGCGAGTCTGTCTACATGCGCTTGGAGTGAACAGAGTGTCTCAGAGAGTTGTCGTGGCAGCATGGGGATAGAACGGTGTGGCAGGTAGATGGAGAAACTGCGGTAGATCGCTTCCGCATCGATAGCTCCAAAAGGTTCGACATAAGAGCTGACATCGGCAATAGCGACGTAGAGAATGTTTTTCTCAGGAATGTAACAGATAGCATCATCAAAATCTTTTGCGGTGACGGGGTCGATGGTACAAAAAGGCAGGTCACGTAGATCTTTACGATCAGGGTAGAGTGAAGCATCTACATTTTTATCAAAGCTCTTAGCCAGGTCTAAAACATCTTCTTCGAATTCATCATGTTTGTTGAACTGTGCGAGTACGATCTTCTCATCGACCATTGGATCACTGATATTTCCAAGCAGTTCCATGATCACACCATTTTGGTTGTTGACTTTGACAAGATCGCCTTCGGCATATTTTTCAAGCTGTTCAGATGTGAGTTCGACGCCGGCAGGGTGGTTGTTGCGAATATCGACAAGCTGTTTTTGACCCTCTTTGATGGTAAGCATTGCAACGCTGTAACTTTCTGCTTTTCCAATGACTTCAACCACTTTCGCACTTGGGCCGCCGCGTTTGCCAAGCAGACGCTGTGCAATAACCAGGTCACCGTGTTTGGCATTGCCCAGTGAGTGCTCATCAATGTAAAGGTCACGCACATTGGCACCGACGACCTGCAGATAGCCGGAGGTACCTTGGGTCATCATGATGGTACCGGCGCGATATTTTGAAGGTAGGCGAAAGAGCTTCTCTTCTTTAACAAGGTAGCCAAGTGCGAGCCACTTTTGAACATGCTCCATCTCATCAGCAGCGATGTCTTGTTCATAAAGGCCTAGTGTTAGTCGTATTAAAAGGTTTTTCACGTAAAAAATTGTCCATGTTTAAATTAATTACTGTATTATAACTAAGAATAGATATTGAAGGATAATATATGAAAACCTTACTTCTGCTTTTGACAGCGCTCTCGCTTTTTGGAAGTGATTATGTTGCCATGAAAGCATCATTTGACAAGGGTGACATTAACCGTGCGATTACGTATGCGCGTACCAATGCGATGAAGGGGAATATCCCCGCCATGTACGATCTTGGTCTTCTTTACTATGCAAAGGGCTCTACTAAGGAGGCAAAGACCTGGTTGGCACGTTCTGTGAAAAACGATGGAAAAGGGCAGCTGGGTGTCAGCCTGATCATGTTTGTGCAGAGTCAAAACAGAAACGGTTATCAAAAAGTAGCGGAGTCCCTGATAAATGAGCCAAAAGGAGAGATCCGTGATGCCTTGATGCATGTGAGTAAAGATCTTGCCGCAAACCGACGTGACGCGTCGGCAGAGAGTTATCTTGTCTTGGGCGAACTCTTCTCTGCAGACAAGATCATTCGTCCCGACATGAAAACGGCACTTTTCTTGATCGATCAAGCGGCTAAAAAAGGCAATGCAAAAGCGATGGAGATGATGGGTGATGCTTACTGGCGCAGCAACTACACCGTTGACAGTTTGATGGTCGCTCCACAGACAGGAAACGCACTGAATGTGGCCTTGGAGTACTATAGAGACGCTGCCGCTCTCGGTAACCTTGATGCCACTGCAAAGGTGGGTAAACTGCATATTGTCGGACCGCGCAATCTTCGCAGGATCCAGTATGGGGTTGAGCAGATCTTAAAGTCGGCAAATGGCGGCAGTGCTTTAGGTGCAGAGATAGCAGCAGAACTTTACATGAACGGACAAGGTGTCAGAGCGAACCGTCAGCAGGCCTTGGAATGGTATTTGAAAGCAACAGAAATTTGTGAAGTCAACAAAGTGCTTGCAAATCTGTATCGTCAAGGTGAAGAGGCAGAAAAATATGCAAAAGCTTATGAGACCTGTACCAAAGAGGGCTCTACAAAACGAAGATATCATATTCTTTTCGAACCGTTTTAAGAGTAAATAAATTCTATGATAAAATCTTTGTTCATTAAAAAACAAGGTAAGTAGGTAACATGAACAACGAAGCGATGTTAAAACAACTCGGTTACGCACCAAATGACGCACTTTTAAGCCAGTTTGACAGAATTGTAGAAAATACAAAATCTTTTGAGAAGATACAAAAACATATTTTGGATCTGCATGAACATCTTAAAGTCGACGACTCTCACGTTGCAATGTCTAACAGTGAAGACTACTTCAAGATCAAGATCGAAGCACCAAGTCCTGAGCGTGTTGAAGAAGCCATCGAAAAAGTGAACCATTTTGCGAATAAGTTCAAGGTTGCACTGCAACAGGTTGAGGGTAAAAATACATTTTATATCTTAGGCTTTAATAAGTAATAGATGTCAGTAGAACCCATTACGCAAGAGGGATTTGACCTCCTCACCAAAGAGTTTAAATACTTAAAAGAGGTTGAAAAGCCTAAAGTAAGCCGTGAAAAAGAGGTGGCCGCTGCCTTGGGTGACCGCAGTGAAAACGCCGATTATCACGCGGCAAAAGAGAAACTCCGGCACATAGACAAACGTCTTTTCTTCCTTAATGATCTTCTTCAAAAAACACAGATCATTGACCCCTCAACCCTTGACCACGACCGTGCACATTTCGGCTCAACCATTACACTGACTAATCTAAACACAGATGAAGAAGAGGTCTATACTATATGCGGTGCGTATGAGAGTGAACCTGAGAATGGACTCATCACGATCCATGCACCTCTCTCCAAGTTGATGATAGGCAAAGGTGTGGGTGATGAGTTTACGATCAAACTGCCTAAGGGTAAAAAAGAGTATGAGGTTGAGAAGCTGGAATATATAGGTGTCTTTGCCCTTAAAAAAGTAATTAAAACTGAAAGTGATTTTGGATTTAAATAGTAAAAGTTCCAGCTTTGGCACATCTTGCACATAAAGAGCTAAAGCTCAATGCAGGGTGGCACTAAATGTCACATCGTAAAAGTGTGCCTCTCCACGCACACTAGTGCGCTATCGGACAAACGTTTTGTACAATCTACACCAAAGCTGGAACTTTTATCAAGTCCATGACTTCGCCGTTCCTGATCAATTTTTATCATTTACTTCGCATGTTATAATTCCACAAACAAAAAAAGGAAGTCCAGATGGCAAGAGCAGAAGCAAGACACATCCTCGTAGACAGCGAAGAGAAATGTTTAGAGTTAAAAAAAGAGATCGAAAATGGTGCAAAGTTTGAGACGGTAGCACAGGCTCATTCATCATGCCCATCAAGCCGTGACGGCGGAAACCTGGGAGAGTTTGGCCCGGGTCAGATGGTACCGGAATTTGACAAAGCAGTCTTCTCTTCAGATGTAGGTGAGGTTGTCGGGCCGATTAAGACACAATTTGGATGGCATCTGTTAGAAGTGACT